>NZ_JBHWUI010000287.1:0-5864 GCF_042737525.1 Kitasatospora sp. NPDC059973
CCGTCCGCCGCCGCGGGGGCGGTCGCGGACGCGGGGGCGGCCACCGGCTCCGGCGGGGTCGCGGCCCGCGGCCGCGGCAGCCGGAGCAGCAGCGGGCGGAGGGCCTCACCGACCGCCACCGCCATCAGCAGGTAGAGCAGCACCGCCAGCCAGAGGTAGCCCGGCCAGGCCAGCCAGCGCTCGACGGACATCGGCAACCCCCGCCCGCCGACCAGCGCGCCCAGCGAGAGCAGCGGCAGCACGACGGCCAGCACGGTGCCCGCCCGGCGCCACCGACCGCCGGGAGCGGAGACGTCGCGCACCAGGCGCCGCCAGAGGTACCAGTGCGCGAGGGCCAGCACGGCCAGGACGGCGAGGACGCCGAGCACCACGAGGACGATCATCACGCCGCCAGTATGAACGCCCGCCCGGCCGGCGCCGACGACGGCCCCCGAGGCCGCCGGACCGGCTGGCGCTGTGTCAGATTTGAGCTTTCCACCACCCCGGTCCACCCGCTCTGACCTGGCGCTTTGTGTCCGCTGAGCGAACATTTCCGAAGGCCTTGTTCCGATACTCGTAGGTAGAAGTTAAGTTGCACCGCAATGCGCGGGTCCGTCCCCCACCCTCCGGCGTTCGAGCCGAGGGGCAGCCGCGCGGGAAAGGCACAGGGCACCCTCGATGAGTGCGGAAACCACCACCTCGGCCGGCTCGCCGCCGGCCGATGCCGCTCCGCAGCAGCAGAAGCAGCTCCAGCACGGTCAGGGCGCCGACGGGCACCTGAAGGCCGGGCTCAAGAACCGCCACCTGTCGATGATCGCGATCGGCGGCGTGATCGGCGCCGGCCTGTTCGTGGGCTCCGGCGCGGGCATCGCGGCCACCGGCCCCGGCATCCTGCTCTCCTACACCCTCGCCGGCGTGCTGGTCGTCCTGGTCATGCGGATGCTCGGTGAGATGGCGGCGGCCGACCCGCAGAGCGGATCGTTCTCGGCCTACGCCGACCGGGCGCTCGGCCGCTGGGCCGGCTTCTCGATCGGCTGGCTGTACTGGTTCTTCTGGGTCGTGGTGCTGGCCGTCGAGGCCACCGCCGGGGCGAAGATCCTCAACAACTGGGTGCCCGGCGTGCCGCAGTGGGCGTTCGCACTGATCGTGATGGCGGTGCTGACCGCCACCAACCTCTTCTCGGTGGCCTCCTACGGCGAGTTCGAGTTCTGGTTCGCCGGCATCAAGGTGGTGGCGATCGCCGCCTTCCTGGTGATCGGCACGCTGGCCGCGTTCGGGCTGCTGCCCGGCACCCACGCGGTCGGCACGGAGAACCTGACCGGCCACGGCGGCTTCCTCCCGCACGGTGTGGGCGCGGTCTTCACCGGCATGCTCACCGTGGTCTTCGCCTTCATGGGCAGCGAGATCGTCACCCTGGCCGCCGGCGAGTCGGAGGACCCGGAGAAGGCGGTCAGCAAGGCCACCAACAGTGTGATCTGGCGCATCGGCATCTTCTACCTGGGTTCGATCCTGCTGGTCGTGACCCTGCTCCCGTGGGACTCGGCGGCCGTCAAGGGCAGCCCCTACGTCGCGGTGCTGGAGCACGTCGGCATCCCGGGCGCCGGCCAGGTGATGGACGTGATCGTGCTGACCGCCGTGCTCTCCTGCCTCAACTCGGGGATGTACACCGCCTCCCGGATGGCCTTCTCGCTGGGCCAGCGCGGCGACGCCCCCAAGGCCTTCGCCTCGGTGACCAGCCGCGGCGTGCCGCGGATCGCGATCCTCGTCTCGGTGGTCTTCGGCTTCGTGGCGGTGTTCTTCAACTACACCTCCCCCGACACCGTCTTCTCCTTCCTGCTCAACTCCTCCGGCGCGGTGGCGCTCTTCGTCTGGCTCGTGATCTGCTTCTCCCAGTTGAGGATGCGCAAGATCATCGAGCGCGAGACGCCCGAGCGCCTGACCGTCCGGATGTGGCTGTACCCCTACCTCACCTGGACCGCGATCGGCATGATCGGCTTCGTGATGGCGTACATGTTCACCGACGCCGACGGGCGGAAGCAGATGTACCTGTCGCTGGTCGCCGCAGCCATCGTGCTGACGGCATCGGCCGTGGTGGGCCGCAGGCGACGGGCTGCGGCAGTGGCGCCGGCTGCCTGAGCCGTCGCGCCGCCCGCACGCCGGGCCCGGGAGCCGTTGCGGAGGCTCCCGGGCCCGGTGGCGTTTTCCGGCCCGGCGCCCCGGGGCCGGGCCCGTCTCCGGCGCGCGGTGCGATTTCCGGCCCGGTGCCCGGCGGGCCCGCCCCCGGTACCGGATCAGGACGGGACGGAGATGACCCGCCGACGCCCAGCCCCTACCCTTCCCCCTATGCGAGATCTTGCAGCGGGGTTGGGGTACCTGGCCAAGGGCCAGAAGTGGGTGGGCCGGCACGGCCGCTGGTGGGGCTTCGGGATGCTGCCCGCGCTGATCACCCTGGTCGGGTACGTGGTGGCGCTGGTGTTCCTCGGCGGCTGGTCGGAGGAGCTCGCCGCGTGGGCCACCCCGTTCGCCGACGGCTGGGGCTCGCCCTGGCAGGGCCTGCTGCGCACCGCCCTCGCCGCGATCGTCTTCGGCGGCGGGCTGCTGATCTCCGTCATCACCTTCACCGCCGTCACGCTGCTGGTCGGCCAGCCGTTCTACGAGTCGCTCTGCGAGAAGGTCGACGAGACCGAGGGCGGCGCGCCCACCCCGCCGGACGTGCCGCTCTGGCGCGAGCTGGCCGTCTCGGCGCGGGACAGCCTCTACGTGCTGGTCCGGGTGGCCGGGTTCGGCGTCCTGCTGTTCGCCTGCGGGTTCATCCCGGTGGTCGGGCAGACGCTGGTGCCGGTGGCCGGGTTCCTGGTGTCCGGCTTCTTCCTCACCGTCGAGCTGACGGCGGTGGCCCTGCAGCGGCGCGGCGTGCCGCAGCGCGAGCGGATCCGGCTGCTGCGCTCCCGGCTCGGGCTCGCCTTCGGCTTCGGCGTACCGCTGATCCTGGGCTTCCTCGTCCCGCTGGTGACCGTCCTCGCGATGCCCGGCGCGGTGGCCGGTGCCACCCTGCTGGCGCGCGACCTGGTGCCGGTGGAGGACGCCGAGGACGAGCCGGACGAGCAGGACCGGCAGGACCCGGCGGAGGATGCGGGCGGGGCGCCGGAGGTGCCCGAATACGGCGAGCAGGGACCGGTGCCGGGGAACCCGTACGCGACGGGCCCGGAGCCGGTCCGGCCGTACGGGGGGCCGAACCCGTACTCCTCCCGCTGAGGGCCGGGGGCGCGGAGCGGTGACCGTCCGGTCACCGCGCGTCGCACCGGGGCCGCCGCGCTGTGAAGCCGCCCACACGGCTCCGCGCTGCTACTGCCCTCGATAGTTGTCGCCGGGCCGCGGTTCGCCCACGCGGCCGCGGAGCGGCACCGCCCGGCCGCGCCGGCGCGGTGGCCGGACCCGGAGCGGACCGCGAAGAACGCAGGCCACCGCGCCGTTTCACCCCCTGCTCCGTCGGACCGGCGGTCGACCGGCCGTCGGTCGGCGGGATCGGACCCCCCACCTCGAAGCGCCCGGCCGCGGCCGGGCGCTTCGCCGTTCGGGCCGCCCCACCCACTACCCGCCGTAGTAGCCGCTGCCTTTGCCGCCCCCGCCGGGCTCTGCGAAGAATGGCCAGTCGCCAGGCAGCGCGAACCGGTCCGTCCGCCGCGCGTCCCGCCCGCCCCGCCGCCACGGCCGGGGTGCCATGGCCGTCCCGGACGGCCTCGCGGGCCCTGTCCGCCCGTGTCCTCGTGCCGGAGCCCCCGTGCTCCCGGTACGGCCCCCGACGGAAAAGGATCGTCCGCTCCATGCAGCTCAGCCATGCCCGCCGCAACTCGCTGATCACCGGTATCACCACCCTCGTGGTGGCGGGTGCGGCCACCGCCGCCCTCGCCGTCCCGCAGAGCGGCGGCAGCGTCGCCGAGGCAGCCGCCCCGGTGGCCGGGGTCTCCGTGGACGGGCAGCCGGTGGCCGACCCGGCCGCGGCCGACGCCGCTGCTGCGGCTGCGGCTGCTGCCCAGGCACAGGCGCAGGCCCAGGCCGAGGCGGACGCCGCCGCACAGGCGCAGGCCGCCGCGCAGGCCCAGGCCCAGGCGAAGGCCCAGGCGGACGCCAAGGCCAAGGCCGACGCGGAGGCCGCCGCCTCCCGCTCGCAGGAGCGCGCCGCGCTCAACGCGAAGCCCACCTACTCCGGCAGCGCCCGGGAGATCGCCGCCCAGATCGTCCCGGCCGGCCAGCTGCAGTGCTTCAGCAACATCGTGTCCCACGAGAGCAGCTGGAACCATCTCGCCGTCAACGCCTCCTCCGGCGCCTACGGCCTGGTCCAGGCGCTCCCCGGCTCCAAGATGGCCTCGGCCGGCGCCGACTGGCGCACCAACCCCGCCACCCAGATCAAGTGGGGCCTGGACTACATGAACTCCCGGTACGGCAGCCCCTGCGGCGCCTGGTCCTTCTGGCAGAGCCACCACTGGTACTGAGCCGACCCGGCTGGTAGCAGCCCCGAGGACCCCGCGCGGCAGACCCGCGCGGGGTCCTCGGCCTTTCCGCTCCGCGAGGTCCGGGACCGCGCCGCGACCGGCCCGTCCGCGCGGCACCGGCGCCGTCGTCCGATCCGCCCGGCGGCGCCGTTCGACGTGGACACGTCCGGCATGCCGGGTGAAGATATGGCGCACGCTCGTACGATTTGACGCGGATTGATCAGAATTACCGACCGTCAGGGCTTTGCCACCTTCCGGCCGCGCTCCTACGCTCCGGCCTCATGCCCTCTCCCCTGATCAGCGTCGTGCTCCCCGCCTACGACCAGCAGAAACAGCTCGCGGAATGCCTCGACTCGCTCCTCGCGCAGTCCTTCCGCGACTTCGAGGTCATCCTGGTCGCGGACCGTTCCCCCGAGACCCCGGCCGACCTCGCCGACGCGTACGCGGCGCGGCACCCGCAGGTCTCGGCGCTGCACCTCAACGCCGCCGTCGGCGTGGGCGTCAGCCGGGACGCCGGCGCCGCCCGGGCGACCGGCGAGTACCTGCTCTTCCTCGACGCCGACCACCTGCTCCCCCGGGACGGCCTGCGCTCGCTCGCCGACCGGCTGGAGCAGACCGGCCCGGTGGACGTGCTCCTGTTCGGTCACACCCGGCGGCACGGCGGGCGCGACTGGCCGGGCGGCGCGGAGGCGGTGCTGGCCGACGCCGGGCCCGAGGTCACCGGGCCGGCCGCCCGCCCCGAGCTGCTCGGCGCGCCCGCGCTGATCTGGGACCGGCTGCTGCGGCGCGACTTCTGGCAGGGCCGCGCGCTCGCCTTCCCGGACGGCCGCTACGAGGAGATCCCGGCCGTGCACCGGGCCATGCTGACCGCCGGGCGGATCGCCGTGCTGCCGCGCGCCTGCGTCCAGCTGCGGCGGCGGGAGACCGTCCACCCGGCCGGCTCGCCCGGCAGCAGCCAGTTCGACATCTTCGACCAGTACGAGCGCAGCTTCGCCCTGCTGGACGAGGTGGCGGCCTGGCAGCCGGAGCTGGAGGCCGTCCGCGACGCCCTGTTCACCCGGATGGTCCGGCACTATCTGTTCGTGTTCGACCTGGCCGGGTGCGTGGCGCGGGCCGAGCGGCCCCAGTTCTTCCACCGCGCCGCCGAGCACCACCGCCGCTTCCAGCCGGCCGGGCACCGGCGGCCCGGCGGGCGCGAGGGCGTGAAGTTCTCGCTGCTGGCCGGCGGAGCCTACCCGGCCTTCGAGATGGCCAAGCTCTCGCACATCGCCAAGGGCACCCTCACCGGCTCGGCCCGCCGGCGGGCCTCGGCCTGAGCCGGACGGCCCCCGGGCCGGGAGACCGGACGTCCGTCCGGCGGAGCCGGAGCCGGCGTGCGGCCGACACTCCGTC
>NZ_JBHWUI010000288.1:0-5778 GCF_042737525.1 Kitasatospora sp. NPDC059973
CCCACGTGCGCGCCCCCCGGGGGGCCCCCCCTTTCCCGCGTTCCCCCCCCCCCGGGGGGGCCCCGGGGGCCCCCCCCCCCCCGGGGGCCCCCCCCCGCTCCGCCGCTGACCCTCCCCGCTTCCAGAAGGGCACGACAGACACGATGGCACCGACGACGAAGGCAGCCGGCGACGGCAGCGGCCTGGTGGAGATGTCCTGGGACCCGATCACCCGGATCGTGGGCAGCCTCGGCATCCACACGAAGATCGACTTCAAGCAGAAGAAGGTGGCGGAGTGCTACAGCACCTCGTCGGTCTTCCGCGGCTACAGCGTCTTCATGCGGGGCAAGGATCCGCGCGACGCGCACTTCATCACCAGCCGCATCTGCGGCATCTGCGGCGACAACCACGCCACCTGCTCCGTCTACGCGCAGAACATGGCGTACGGGGTGAAGCCGCCGCACCTCGGTGAGTGGATCATCAACCTCGGCGAGGCCGCCGAGTACATGTTCGACCACAACATCTTCCAGGAGAACCTGGTCGGGGTGGACTACTGCGAGAAGATGGTCCGCGAGACCAACCCCGGCGTCCTGGAGCTGGCCGAGCGCACCGCGGCCCCGCACGCCGGCGACCACGGGTACCGGACGATCGCCGACATCATGCGCTCGCTCAACCCGATCGAGGGCGAGTTCTACCGCGAGGCGCTGCAGGTCAGCCGCTACACCCGGGAGATGTTCTGCCTGATGGAGGGCCGCCACGTGCACCCCTCCACGCTCTACCCGGGCGGCGTCGGCACGGTGGCGACGGTCCAGCTCTTCACCGACTACCTGACCCGGCTGATGCGGTACGTGGAGTTCATGAAGAAGGTCGTGCCGCTCCACGACGACCTCTTCGACTTCTTCTACGAGGCGCTGCCCGGCTACGAGGAGGTCGGCCGGCGCCGCATCCTGCTCGGCTGCTGGGGGAGTCTCAACGACCCGGACCACTGCGACTTCACGTACCGGAACATGACCGACTGGGGCCGGAAGATGTTCGTCACCCCGGGCGTGGTCGTCGACGGCAAGCTGGTCACCAACGACCTGACCGAGATCAACCTCGGCATCCGCATCCTGCTCGGCAGCTCCTACTACGAGGACTGGGAGGGCAAGGAGCTCTTCGTCACCCACGACCCGCTGGGCAACCCGGTCGACCCCAGGCACCCCTGGAACCAGCACACCGTCCCCGCCCCGCAGAAGCGCGACTTCGACGACAAGTACAGCTGGGTGATGTCCCCCCGCTGGTTCGACGGCAAGGACCACCTCGCGCTCGACACCGGCGGCGGCCCGATCGCCCGCCTCTGGTCCACCGCGCTCTCCGGCTTGGTCGACATCGGCTACATCAAGGCCACCGGCCACAGCGTGCAGATCAACCTGCCGCGCTCGATGACCAAGCCGGAGACCACCTTCGAGTGGAAGATCCCGCGCTGGAGCAACGCCATCGAGCGCAACCGCGCCCGGACGTACTTCCAGGCCTACGCGGCCGCGGCGGCCCTGCACTTCGCGGAGAAGGCCCTCGCCGAGGTCCGGGCCGGGCGCAGCCAGACCTGGGAGCGCTTCGAGGTGCCGGACGAGTCGATCGGCTGCGGCTTCACCGAGGCCGTGCGCGGCGTGCTGTCGCACCACATGGTGATCCGCGACGGCAAGATCGCCAACTACCACCCGTACCCGCCGACGCCGTGGAACGCCAGCGTCCGCGACAGCTACGGCACGCCCGGCCCGTACGAGGACGCGGTGCAGAACACGCCGATCTTCGAGGAGAACTCGCCGGAGAACTTCAAGGGCATCGACATCATGCGGGCCGTGCGCAGCTTCGACCCCTGTCTGCCCTGCGGCGTCCACATGTACGTCGGCGGCGGCCGGACCGTGCAGAAGATGCACGTGCCCACGGGCCTGAGCGGGCTCACCGCATGACGGCGGAGGAGACCGGGCTGCGGATCCAGGAGGCGCTGGACCAGCTGGCCGGCGGCGACGGGCAGGGGGCCGGCGAGCAGCTGGTCCGCGAGCTGATGGCCTTCTACGGGGACGGCCTCACCCGGCTCGTCCGAGCCCTGCCGCCGCAGACGCTGCGGCAGCTGCTGGACGACCAGGCGGTGGCCGGGCTGCTCGTCCTGCACGACCTGCACCCCGAGGACGTCACCGCCCGGATCGCCCGCGCGCTCGCCGCGCTGCCCGAGCCGGTCGAACTGCTCGGCTTCGACCCCGCGACCGGCACGCTGCGGCTGCGCCGGACCAGGAGCGGCTGCGGCTGCGGGAAGCAGGACGTCGAGGCCGTGCTGGCCTGTCACGCCCCCGAGGTGACGGCCGTGGAGCTGGAACGCGCGCCGCAGCTGCTGCAGATCGGCACCCGGCCGCCGGCCTCGGCGGAGGTGCGGTGAGCGCCCGTCAGCTCTCCCGCCCCGGCGCCGCCCTGCTGCGCCGGCTGCGCGAGCCCGCACCCCCGCAGCCGGAGCGCTGCACCTTCTGCGGCCAGCAGCTCCCGCGGGAGCACCGGCACCTGGTGGACACCGAGGAGCAGTCCCTCACCTGTGTCTGCACGGCCTGCGGGCTGCTGTTCCAGCAGCCCGGCGCGGCCGGCGGCCGCTACCGCGGCGTGCCCGACCGCTACCTCGCCGAGCCGGACCACCGGTTCGGCGAGGAGCAGTGGGCGGCGCTCGGCATCCCGGTCGAGACGGCGTTCCTGTTCCGCAACGCCCGGCAGGACCGGCTGGTGCTGCTCTACCCCGGCCCGGGCGGTGCGACCGAGAGCGAACCGGACGAGGCCGACTGGCGGGCCGCGCTCGGCGCGAGCCGGCTCGCCGCCGAACTGGAGCCCGACGTCGAGGCGTTGCTGCTGCGGCACCCGGCGGCGAGCCCGGTCCAGTGCTTCCTGGTGCCGATCGACGTCTGCTACGAGCTGGTCGGCCGGCTGCGGCGGTGCTGGAAGGGCTTCGACGGCGGGGCCGAGGCCCGGGCCGAACTCGACGCCTTCTTCGCCCGGGTGGCCGCCCGGGCCCGCGCGCTCCAACCGGAGGGGGCCTCGTGACCGCGCTGTCCTTCGCCTGCACCGGCGTGCGGCCCGACCCCCACGCGGCCGGGCCGACGCTGATCCTGCGGCTGCGGATCACCGCCCCCGAAGGGACCAGGGTGCACGCCCTGGCACTCCGCTGCCAGCTGCGGATCGAACCCGCGCGGCGCTCCTACGGCGAGGCCGAGGGCGAGCGGCTGACCGACCTGTTCGGCGAGCGCTCCCGCTGGGGCGGCACGCTGCACCCGGTGCAGTTCGCCCAGGTGCCGCTGATGGTGCCCGGCTTCACCGGGGAGACCGAGGTGGATCTGCCCGTCCCGTGCACCTACGACATGGACGTGGCCTCCGCCCGCTACCTCGCGGCGCTGGACGGCGGCGACGTCCCGCTGCTGCTGCTCTTCTCCGGCACCGCGTTCACCGGCCCGGGCGGCTTCCAGGTGGCCCCGGTGCCCTGGGACCGGGAGGCGACGGTGCGGATGCCCGTGCGGGTGTGGCGGGAGATGATCGAGCAGCACTACCCGGGCTGCGGGTGGCTGCGGCTGCCGGCCGAACTGATGGCGGAACTGCTCGCCTACCGCTCCCGGCGGGCCCTGCCGTCCTGGGACGCGACCGTGCGCGAGCTGCTCGACGCGGTCCGGACCGAGGAGGTCGCCCGGTGAACGCGAACGCCTTCACGGCCGAGACCGAGAGCCGGTTCGCGCAGGCCCGGCAGATCGCCGACGCCGTCCTCTTCGAGGGCTACGTGCTCTACCCCTACCGGGCCTCGGCGGCCAAGAACCGGCTGCGCTGGCAGTTCGGCGTCCTCGTCCCGCCCGGCTACGGCGAGGACAGCGGCGAGCACTCCCACCAGCGCACCGAGTGCCTGATCGAGCCGCGCCCCGGCGACCGGCTGGCGGTGGAGCTGCGGTTCCTCCGCGCGCAGCGGCGGACCGTCCAGCGCGCCACCCCCGGCGGCGGCTTCGAGCCGGTCGACGAGCTGGAGCTGGCCGACCGGGTGCTCGTCCCGTGGGACGAGGGCGTCGAGGAGCGCGTGGAACTCGTCGTCCCCGTCGACGAGCTGGCCGGCGACGGGACCGTCCGGCCGTTCCAGCTGCCGGCCTGCGAGGAGCTGGAACTGCTCCGCGAGGACGGCGTGACGATCGGCCGGCTGCTGCGCCGGCGCGAACAGGCCGACGGCCTCCTGCGGCTGACCGCCCGGGACGTCCCCGGACCGTACGAGGTGCGCAGGCTCGCGGTCGTGGTGGAGAACACCGCGCCGTGGCAGCCCGGGCCGGGCGACCGGCGGGAGGCGGCGCTGCCCCGCGCGCTGGTCTCGGCGCACCTGCTGCTCGGCCTCGACCGGGGCACCTTCCTGTCCGTGACGGACCCGCCCGAATGGGCGAAGGCGGCCGTGGCCGAGTGCCGCAACGAGCACACCTGGCCGGTGCTGGCCGGCCCGCCCGGGCGCGACCAGGTGCTGCTCTCCTCGCCGATCATCCTGGAGGACCATCCGCTGGTCGCCCCGGAGAGCCTCGGCGCGCTCTACGACGCGACCGAGATCGACGAGATCCTCGCCCTGCGGACGGCGGCGCTGACCGAGCGCGAGAAGCGCGAGGCCCGGGGCACGGACGAGCGGGCGGGCGCCGTGATCGACCTCGCCGAGTCGATGCCCCCGGAGGTCCTGGAGCGGCTGCACGGCGCCGTCCGGGGCCTGCGCGAGATCACCGCGTCGACCGCCGAGCAGCCCTGGTGGGACCCGGGCAACGACCCGGAGGTGGACCCGGACCGGGACCGGGTGGTGGTCGACGGCCGCGAGGTCGGGGCCGGCAGCCGCGTCCTGCTCCGGCCCGGCCGGCGGCGCACCGACGCCCAGGACCTCTTCCTGCACGGGCGGACCGCCGTGGTCGAGGCCGTGCTGCACGACGTCGACGGCTCGGTGCACCTCGCCGTCACGGTCGAGGACGACCCGGGCGCGGACCTGTGGCGCGCCCAGGGCCGGTTCCGGTACTTCCAGCCGGACGAGGTCACCCCGCTGGAGGAGTCGTGAGCACGGGCCGGGTGCTGGTGGCCGGGGTGGGCAACATCTTCCTCGGTGACGACGGGTTCGGGGTGGAGACGGTCCGGCGGCTGGCCGGGCACCCGCTGCCGGCCGACGTCGAGCTGGTGGACATCGGGGTGCGCGGAGTGCACCTGGCCTACCAGCTGCTGGACGGCTACCGGACGCTCGTGCTGGTCGACGCCACCGCGCGCGGAGGCGAGCCGGGCACGGTGTACCTGATCGAGGCGGACGCCGGCCCGGTGGAGGCGCCCGTCATGGACGGGCACCGGATGGGGCCGGACGCCGTGCTCGCGCTGCTCGCCACGCTGGCCGCCGGGACGGGCGGATCCGCGCCCGAACGGGTGCTCGTGGTGGGGTGCGAGCCGGAGTCGCTGGAGGAGGGCATCGGGCTCAGTGCCCCGGTGGCCGCAGCCGTCGAGGAGGCGGTCGAAGTGGTCCTGCGGATCGTCGGATCGGACGCGCAGGCGCAGAGAGAGGCGTCATCACCATGCTGAAGAACCTGCTGTGCGCGGCCGGCGCGGCCGCGGTCGTGGCCCTGGTCTGGCAGAGCCTGCCCGACCTGAAGCGCTACCTGCGGATCCTGCGGATGTGAGGCCCGATTGCGGCGAACGGTGTACTCCGGGCGCGGTGGCGGCGGGGGGGGGGCCCCGGGGCGCCCCCCCCCCCGCGTAGATATGACGGAGCCCCCCGCCGGGGGGGGGGGGTGGGGCCCAGGAACA
>NZ_JBHWUI010000289.1:0-5761 GCF_042737525.1 Kitasatospora sp. NPDC059973
GCGCTCGCACCGGCCACCAGCCCGGCCCCGGCGGTGCCCAGCAGGGCCCGCCGGGTGACGCCGGCGCGCGGGCCGGGCTCCGCGCCGCCGGGCGGCCGGCCGGTGTCCGTGGTGCTGCCCATCGCGCTCACCCGATCTTCAGCTGCTTGATCTCGGTGGTCTGGTCGATCTCCGAGGAGCGGACCTGCACCGACACCACCCAGTTCCCGGCCAGCGGGAGCTGCGCGGTACCGCTCCAGAGGCCCGGGCCCTCGGCGGTCAGCGGCACCGGCAGCGGGCCGAGGTCGCGGTCCGGCAGGGTGAAGGCGAGCTCCACCTCGGGGACCTCGACCGGCTTGCCGTCCGCCCCGTCCAGGCTCAGGTGGACTTCGTTGGGCCCGGTCCGGGCCGGGTTGAGGGTGACGGTCGCGGTGCCCTTGGCGTTCGGCGTCCGGCCCTTGGTGTCGTACGGGAGCTTGAGCTCCATGGTCTGGCCGGGCACCGTCTGCGGGGCGGGCACGCCCGGCGCGGGCGCGGTGGCGCCGTTGGCGGTGCCGGCCGCCGCGATCTCGCTCGCCACCCGGCCGGGCGGGGAGTTGGTCAGCATCGTGGTGACCACCAGCACGGCCACCGCCGCCACCGACTCGATCAGCACCGAGCGGCGCAGCCCGGCCCGGGTCGGGGTGAGTCCGCGGTCGCGGCCGGCGCTCGCCCGGGCGGCCCGCTGGCGGTCCAGCTGGGCCTGCCGGACCGGGTCGTCGGAGTGGGCCGCGACGGCGACCGGCTCCGGTGCCTCGACCGGCCGGGCCGCCTCGGCCTCCGCCGGAGCGGCCCGCAGCCGGGCCAGCCAGGCCCGGGAGATCCAGGCGACGCCGAGCATCGCGACCACGCAGCCGGTCTTCACCAGCAGCAGCCGCCCGTACTCGGTGTCGGTCAGCGCGCTCCAGCTGCCGAGGCCGCGCCAGGACTGGTAGATCCCGGTGGCGGTGAGCACCGCCACCGAGCCGAAGGCGACCTTGGAGAACCGCTCGGCGGCCGCCGCGCCGATCCCGTGCCGCAGCCCGACCGCCATCGCGGCCAGGCCGCCGAGCCAGAGCGCCATCGCGATCAGGTGCAGCATGCCGAGCGGCAGTGCCAGCCAGACCTGGATGCCGACCGAGGCGTGGTCGGCGCCCACCCAGGTCGCCGAGAGGGCGATGGCCAGCACCAGTCCGGCCACCCCGAGGCCCAGCCGGGTCTCGTGCTGCGGGCGCTCGGCGGCGCGCCGCTCCAGCTGCCGCAGCTCGGCCTCCTCCGCCTCCTCGGCGGTCCGTGCGTCGCCGCTCGCCCGCGCGTCGTCCGCCTCCTCCGGGCGGGCGGCCGGCGCGGGCTGTCCGAGCTGGCCGACCAGCAACGACAGGAAGACCCCGCTCGCCGCGAGCAGCAGCAGCCGGGCGGCCAGCGCGGTGCCGATCCGCTCGTCGAGGGTGGCGCGCACCAGCGACAGGTCGAAGGCCTGCCCGACGCCCGAACCGCGCTCGTACGGGCCGCGCAGCATCAGCACCGCGACGGTGGAGACCAGCAGCGCCACCCACCCGGTCATCAGCAGCCGCTGCACGGCGCGCTGCGCCGCCCCGGCCGGCCAGCAGGCCAGCACGAACGCGGCCGCGCCGACGAGCAGCGCGAACGCCCCGTAGGCGACGGTCCGGCCGGTGCCGTACAGCGCGGCGACCACGCCGTCGGCCTCGGCGCCGCTCAGCGCGGTGGTGGAGACGGAGGTGTCCGAGGGCGCGCCGATCGAGAAGGTGAACGCCCCGCCGATCGGGTGCGAGTCCTCGGAGACCGCGCGCCAGGCCACCGTGTAGGTGCCGTTGGCCAGGCCGCTGTTCAACCCGACCCGGGCGGTGTTGTCCTTGCCGTCCGCGTGCGCGGGGTTGCCGCCGTCGACCGCCTTGCCGGCCGGGTCGAGGACCCGGACCGAGTCCCCGGAGAGCGACACCGACTCGCTGAAGGTCAGCGTGACGGCCTGCGGCGCGGTCGCGACGACCGAGTTCTGCGCGGGGTCGGTGGACTGCAGGGTGGCGTGCGCGGAGGCGGGGCCGGCGCCGGCGAGCAGCAGCGCGAGCACCGCGCCGAGCAGGCCCAGCAGCCCGACGATCCGGCGGCGGGTGGTGGGGTTCGGCAACGCGGCCGTCAGCATCTCCTGGATCCCTTACTGCTGGCCGGGGCGGTAGGTGAGTTCCCGGACCGGCACCTTGACCGAGACGGTGCCGGTCCGGGCGAAGGTCAGGTCGAGTTCGAGCTCGTCACCGAGGGCGGGGGCCTTCCGCCATCCCATGATCATGAGGTGGTTGCCGCCGCGGGAGAGCTCCAACGCGCCGTGCGCGGGGACGTCCAGCCGCTCGACCTGCTCCATGGTGGAGGCGGTGGAGCGGTGCATGGTGACCGACTGCGCGGCCGGGCTGGAGACCTTGACCAGCTGGTCCTCGCCGCCCTCGTTGCGCACGGTGAGGTAGCCGGCCGCCATCCCGCCCGCCGGGGGCAGCGGGATGTAGGAGTCGGCGACGCTCAGCAGGGCCGGACCGTCGGCCCGGGCCTCGCCGTCGCCCGCGCCGCAGGCGACCAGGATGGCGCCGGCGCCCAGTGCCGTCGCCAGCACCGCCCCCGCGAGCGCGGTCCGCCGGAACCCGCGCGGCCCGCCGGCGCCCTTCATGCCGCGACCCCCTGGGCGAGCAGCGGGAGGTCGTGCTCGTAGGTCTTCTCCTCGGTGCCGCTGAGGTAGAGGACGTGCGCCTTGTCGTCCGAGGGCAGGAACGCCAGCACCTGCGCGCCGTGGGTGGAGGTGACCGTGCCGTCCGCGTTGACCACCGGGTCCTCGATCAGGATGCCGAGGGACTTGGCCGCGGCCTTCACCCTGGCCAGGTCCCCGGTGAGGCCTATGAAGTCCTTGCCCATCGAGTCCAGCCAGGTGCGCAGCACCTGCGGGGTGTCGCGCTGGGGGTCGGTGGAGACGAAGACGATGTCGACCTTCTGGCGCTCCTCGGGGGAGAGCTTGGTCATCGCCACGCCGATGTCGCCCATCGTGGTCGGGCAGACGTCCGGGCAGCTGGTGTAGCCGAAGAACAGCAGGGTGCTCCGGCCGTTGGTCTTCTGCCGCAGGTCGAAGGGCTGGCCGGCGGTGTCGGTCAGCTGCAGGTCGGGCTTGTCGAAGTGCTTGCCGAGCACGGTGCCCTGGTACGGGGAGTCGGCCTTCTGCTGGGTGACCTTGGCGGGCCCGGTGGAGCCGTCGGAGCCGCAGGCGGTCAGGGTGAGGGCCGCGGCGAGCGCGACGGCGGCGGCGCCGGCCAGCCGGGCGGTGCGGAGGGTGCGGGACATGGGGGATCCGATCGTGCGCGGTGGATCACCGGCGGGGCCGCGCCCGGGCCCGGGTGCGGTACGGGCGCGGCCCCGCCGGTGCGGGGGTCAGGAGGCGGAGCCGCCGTTCTTGCGGCGCAGGCCGAGCACGCCGAACGCCGCGCCGACCAGGCCGACGACGATGCCGACCACGGCGAGGACGCGGGCGGTGGAGTCGCTGCCCTTGTCCGAGGAGGCGGCGGCCTGGGTGGTGGCGTCGCCGTGCCCGTGGCCGTCTGCGGTGGCCGTGGGGGCGACGGTCGCGCCGTGCTCGCCGCCGGCCGCGGCCTTGTCGAGGGCCAGCACGGGGGCGGGCTTGGCCGGCTCGGGCTGGCCGTCCTTGGCCTCGTCGATCCAGCGCACGACGTCGCCGTTGTCGTAGCTCTGCAGCGCCTTGAAGACCAGCTTGTCGGTGTCGGTCGGCAGCGGGCCGATCGAGACGCGGAACTCCTGGAACTGGCCGGGGGCGATCTTGGTGCCCGCGTCGGCGGTCCAGGTGATCTTGGAGACGGCCTCGTTGACGTCGTTGCCGTGCACCTTGATCGGCTTGTCGAGCTTGGACTTCTCGACGGTCGTGGTCCAGCCCGGCATCGGCAGGGTGCGGACGGAGGCCAGCGGGTGGTCCAGCGGGAGGTTGACCTCCAGCTTCACCGTGGACGCGTTGTCGTTCTCGTTCGGCACCCGGAAGTCCACGGCGGTGTAGCCGCCCTGCTGGGCGTTGCCCGGGTTCACGGTCACGTGCGCGAAGGCGGGGCCGGCCAGCGCCACGACCGACGCGGCGGCGGTGAGGGCGACGGCGGCGATACGGCGGGTGGGGAGGGAACGCATGATTCGGGTCTCCGTTCGGAGGCTCGGCGGCAGGACCGCTCCCGGACACGGTGATCCGTGCCCCGGCGGGGCCGCGCGGCGTGGGGACGAGTGGGAGCCGCACGCCGCGGGGGTGCGGCGGGTACGGCGCGGTCGCCGCGTACACCCGGACCCGGTACGGGGCCTTGCCGGCACTCCGTCGGGGGCGGGTCAGTACGCGAGGGCCCCGAACGGGGGGCCGCGCCGCACCACGCTGTGCCGCAGTGCGGCACGGACCGGCGGCCGGCTGTCCCCGGCCCGCGCGCCGGAGCGGCGGGCGGGACCGGCGGGCGTGCCGAGCAGGCCGCGCAGCAGCACCGCGGCCAGCGCGAACGCCGTCCGCAGCGGGGTGGTCCAGTGCTCCCGGGCGGCCGTGGCGGTGATCCTGACCAGCCGCCAGAGCGCCGCCTCGCCGCGCCGCAGCCACCAGCCGGCCACCAGGGCGGCGGCCAGGTGGCCCGCGAGCATCGACGGCGTCATCCCGAACAGGCCGTCCTGCCACCAGGGCGCGACGGCGAACGCCCGCGGGTCCAGCCCCGCGCCGGCGACCAGCTGCTCGGCCGACGGGCTGCCGGGCAGGCCAGCCAGCGTGCCCGGACTGGCCTCGTTGCAGATCAGCCGGCCGGCCACCTGGGGCAGCGTCAGCGGGCCGGAGCCGCCGTGGTGCATCCCGGCCATCGCGCCGGCCGCCGCGGTGGCGTGCCCGCCGAAGGCGTGGAACAGGCAGTGCAGCCCGAGCTGGCCCGCCCCGAGCGCACCGGCGATGGCACCGAGCGAGCGCTCCCGCCCGCCGAAGGCCACCGCGAGCACCAGGACGGCCGCGAAGCCGGTCGCGAGCGCGGGCAGGGCCACGTTCCCGCCGCCGGCCAGGGCGTGCCCGGCGGCCGCGATCAGCGCGCAGACCAGGGCGAACGGGACGGCCCGCGCAAGCCGCAGGTCCCAGGCGGCGGCCCCCACCGGCGCGTCCGGTGCGGGGGCGCCCGGGTGCGGGGCGGCGGCGAGGGCAGTCATGGCCGGGCCATCATCTCATCGCCCCCCGCGCCGCCGAGGGCAGGGTGGGAAATCCCTACGAATGCCCCGTTCGGCCCGGCGTGCGGCCCCCGGTGTGCGCCGCTCGGCACACACCCCGGCCCCAGTCCATCCGCCGAACGGGCGGTAGCCGACCCCCTGCACGGTTCACCGCATGATCGCCCGGAGATACCTAGTTGTATGTGGAGCCGCAGCCAGGAGGGACCTCCCGTGGACATCTGGTGGACTCTGCACCTCAAGCGCGACCCGGCCAGCGTTCCGCTGGCCCGGCGCATCCTGCTCGGTGCCATGGCGACGGCGGGCGTCGACCCGCAGATCGCCGACGACCTCGGGGTCGCCCTCAGCGAGGCCTGCGCCAACGCCGTGGAGCACGGCGCCTGCGGCCGGTCGGACGACGGCTTCCAGGTCACCGCGTCGATCAGCGGGGACCTCCTGCGGATCGAGGTCACGGACTCCGGCCCCGGCCTCGCCGCGCCCGCCGCCCCCGCCCCGTTCCCGCCGCGCCGGCCGGCCGCCCCGCCGGCCCGCCCGGCCG
>NZ_JBHWUI010000290.1:0-5751 GCF_042737525.1 Kitasatospora sp. NPDC059973
GGCCTCGGCGGCGGCCGGCCTCGGCACCCGGCCGCCGCCCGGGCCGGACGCCGTGGCCGCCCTCTGCGCGGCCGCGCGGCGGCCGCTGCTGATCGTGCTGGACGGCCCCGAGGAGGCGCCCGTCCCGCTCGACCGGGCCTGGCTGCGGGCGGCCGGGGAGTGGCTGACGGCGGTCGGGGCCCGGCTGCTCACCGCGTGCGGGGACGAGGCCTGGGAGCTGCTGGCGGGCCTCGACGACCACCGCGCGGCGGCCGGGCCCGGTACGGCGCCGGCGGGGTGTCCGCGGCACGGCGGGGACGGCCCGCCGTGGGACCGGGAGCCGTGGGCCGGTGACGAGTTACCGGCGGGCGGCACCACGGCCGGGCCGGCCGGGGCCGGTTGCCGCTGCGCGGGGGCGGCCGGGAGCTTCGCCCTCCACCGGCTCGGCCCGCTCCCGGCCGAGGCCGCCGACCGGGTGCGCCGCCGCTACGGGCTGCCGCCGGACTGGACGTCGGCCGCGGACGCCCGCCACCCGCTCGCCGTCCGGCTGGCCGGGGAGCTGTGGGCGCAGGGGCTGCGCGGGGAGCCGGTGGGCCGCGGCGAGCTGTTCGCGGCCCACCTGGACCTCTGCTGCCTGCGGGTGGCCCAGCGGATCGCCGCCGACGGGCGGCCCCGGCGCCCGGGCGCCCACCGGCGGGGTGCCGGGCGGCCGGCGGGTCCGTCGCCCGGCCGGGTGCGCAGGCTGGCCGCCGCGGTGGCCGGGCGGGTGCACGAGGCGGCCCGGCGGATGCTCGGCGCGGAGCAGGGCGGGCTCGGCCGGGCCGCCTTCGAGGAGCTCTTCCCACCCGGCAACTGGGCGGCCGCGGTGCTGGCGGAGGGCCTGTTCGTGCCCGCGGGGCCGGGCTTCCGGCTCGCCCACGGCGAGTTCTCCGACTGGCTCCAGGGCCTGCACCTGGACCTGGACGCGGCGCTGCGGCTGCTCCTCGGCGAGGCCGAGGACACCCCGCCGCCGGGGGAGGCCCGTACGGTGCCCCGGCACCGCGTCGCCCCGGTGGCGTCCGCGCTCGGGCGGCTGGCCGAGACCTGGGGCGCCACCGCCCTGGACCCGTGGCTGCACCGGCTCTGGCGGGCGCTGGACCTGCGCCCGCCGGGCAGCGAACCCGGCTGGTGGGCCGGCCGGTTGCTCGCCGCCGGGCTGGCCGCCAGCCCCGATCTGGACGAACACCGGGCGCTGCTCGCCCAGTTGGCCGGCCGGATCGCCGAGGTGGCACCGGCGGCCGGCGGGTTCGAGCGGCTCCCGGCGGCCGGTCTGGGCCGCTTCGGTCCGCGGTTCTGGACCGGTCTGGGCCTGCCGGTCGAGAGCGAACTGGCACTCCTGCGCCGACTGGTCACCGCCGACGGACCGGCGCGGCCGTTCCTCGCCGCCACGGCCGAGCGGCTGCGCGCCGACCCGGCCCGGGTGATGCCGCTGCTCTGCGCCTGGTTCGACGACCCGCGCGGGCTGCCCGGCCGCCCCGGCACCACCGTCGCCGACCTCGCCCACGACCTGCTGTACCACCACCGCGCGCTGGCCCTGGACGACCTGACGGAGGCGCTGGCCGACGCGGCGCACCCCCGGGCGGACGCGCTGCTCACCGTGCTCGCCGGTGAGGAGCCGTCGGCGCTCTGCCGCGCCGTGGACCGCTGGAGCCACGACCGGCGGCCCGAGCGGCACGTCGCCGCCGCCGTGCACGCGCTGCGCGCCGCGCCGTACGCGCGCGGGGCCGGACCGGAGTTGCTGCGGTTCGCCGCGCTGGCCCTGCTCGCCCGCGAGGAGGAGCCGTGCCTGCACGGCGCCGCGCTGGCGCTGCTGGTGCGCGACCCCCGGGCCCGGGCCCGGCACCTCCCGGCCGCGCTGGCGGCGTACCGGCACGGCGAGGACCGCTTCCTGACCGCCCGGGCGCTGGCCCCGGCGCTGGAGAGCGATCCCGAGCCCGTCCTGGCCGCGTTCGCGCAGCGGCTGGCGGCCCCCGGCGCGGCCGTCGCCGAGACGCTGCGGGTGCTGGCCGACGCCCGGACGCCGCAGGCCACCCGGCGCGGCGCCGAACTGGCGGCCCGGCTGCTGCGGGAGCGCCCGGCGCTGGCGGGCGCGGTCGCCGTCGACTACCTGGGCCGCCGGCTGACGCGTGGCGCCGCCGGGGGACCGGCCGCCCGGCTGGAGCTGCGGGTGCTGCTCGGCAGCGCCCTGGCGGCCGGTCCGGTGGCGGTGCGGCGGCCGTTCGCCCAGGTGCTGGCGGTCCCGGTGGCCGACGCCGAGGCCGACGCCCTGCGCTGCGAACTCCTGGACACCCTGCTGGCCACCGAGGGCGACCAGGAGGTGCTCGCCGCCGTCGTGGAGCGGCTGGCCGAGCACTGCGCGGCCGAGCGCCCGGCGCGGGCCCGGACGGTGCTGGCCCGCGCCGCGGCCGGGCTCACGGACGCGGACGAGCTGCTGGCCCGCTGCGCGGGCCGTTCGGCGGCGTTCGCGCTGCTGCTGGCCCAGTGGCCCGAGGGCGAGACCCCGGCCCGGCCCGCCGACCCCCGGTCGGCCCGGTTGCGGGAGCCGGCGGCGGCCGGGCGCGACCCGCGGGAGGCCGCCGCCGAGGCCGGGCGGGAGGCGGACCGGGCGACCCCCCGGGAGCCGGTTCCCACCCCGGTGTCCGGGACCGGACAGCCGGCGGTGCGCCCAACCCGCCTTCCGGTGCCGAAGCAGGGGCGGGCGCATGGCACGCTATAGGGGTTCGGGTTTGAGCGTTTGAGCGTACAGAAGGTACGCGCCGTAGGGAACAAGGAGCGGTCAGGGTGCAGCGCTGGCGTGGCCTGGAGGAGATCCCCGGGGACTGGGGACGCAGCGTCGTCACCATCGGGTCGTTCGACGGTGTGCACCGCGGGCACCAGCTGATCATCAACCGGGCGGTCGAGCGCGCCCGTGAGCTCGGCGTCCGCTCGGTCGTGGTCACCTTCGACCCGCACCCGAGCGAGGTGGTCCGCCCGGGCACCCACCCGCCGCTGCTCGCCCCGCAGCCGCGCCGCGCGGAGCTGATCGAGGCGCTCGGGGTGGACGCCGTCCTGGTGCTGCCGTTCACCTCCGAGTTCTCCCAGGAGTCCCCGGAGACCTTCGTCCGGCAGGTGCTGGTGGACGCGCTGGGCGCGCGGCTGGTCATCGAGGGGCCGAACTTCCGCTTCGGGCACCGCGCGGCGGGCGACGTCGCGCTGCTGGCCGAGCTGGGCCGGGCCGCCGACTTCGACGTCGAGGTGGTCGACCTCCAGGTGCGCGGGGCGGCCGGGGACGGCGAGCCGTTCTCCTCCACCCTCATCCGGCGGCTGGTCGCGGCCGGTGACATGGCCGGCGCGGGCGAGGTGCTGGGCCGCCCGCACCGGGTCGAGGGCGTGGTGGTGCGCGGCGCCCAGCGCGGCCGCGAGCTGGGCTTCCCGACGGCCAACGTGGACACGGTGCCGCACAGCGCGATCCCGGCCGACGGCGTCTACGCGGGCTGGCTGACGGCGGACGGCGAGCTGATGCCGGCCGCGATCTCGGTCGGCACCAACCCGACCTTCGACGGCACGGCCCGCACCGTGGAGGCGTACGCCATCGACCGGGTCGGCCTGGACCTGTACGGGCTGCACGTCGCGGTCGACTTCCTCGCCTACCTGCGCGGGATGGAGAAGTTCGACTCGATCGACGCGCTGCTGGACCGGATGGCCGACGACGTGAAGCAGGCCCGCGAGCTCACCGACGGGGGCTGACCGGACCGGTCGCGGATGCCGAAAGGGCCCGCCGGGCCGTCCACGGATTCCCTGGATCCACGGACGGCCCGGCGGGCCCTTTCGGTTCGCTACGGCTGCGGCTGCTGCGGGTAGCCGTACCCGGCGGGGGGCGGCGGCTGCGCGCCCGGCTGGGGCTGCGGGTAGCCGTACCCGCCGGCCGGCGGCTGGGGCTGCTGCTGCCAGTCCTGCGGGGGCTGCTGGGCCCCCGGCTGGGCCTGCGGGTACCCGTAGCCGGGCGGGGGCGGCGGGGCCTGCCCCGGCTGCGGGGCCCACGGCGCGCCGGGCGCGGGCCCGCCGGCCGGGTAGCCGCCCTGGCCGGGCTGCTGGTACGGCTGCTGCTGGGCCTGCTGCGGGTAGGGCTGCTGCGGGTCCGCGTACGGCTGCGGCTGGCCCGGGTAGGGGGCGGTGGGCTGCGGGGGCTGGTGGGCCTGCTGCTGCCAGCCGGACTGCTGGGCGGCGGCCTGCTGGGCGCGGACGATGTCCTCGCCGACCAGGGTGGCGAGTTCGAAGTACGCCTCGCGGACCTTGGGCCGCATCATGTCGAGGTTGACCTCGGCGCCCGCCGCCAGGCTCTCGTCGAACGGCACCACGATGACGCCGCGGCAGCGGGTCTGGAAGTGCGCGACGATGTCCTCGACCTTGATCATCTTGCTGGTCTCGCGGACCCCGGAGACCACCGTGATGCTGCGCTGCACCAGGTCGGCGTAGCCGTGCGCGGAGAGCCAGTCCAGCGTGGTCGACGCGGAGGAGGCGCCGTCCACGCTCGGCGTGGAGACGATGATCAGCTGGTCGGCGAGGTCCAGCACCCCGCGCATCGCGCTGTACAGCAGGCCGGTGCCGGAGTCGGTCAGGATGATCGGGTACTGGCGGCCCAGCACGTCGATGACCTGGCGGTAGTCCGAGTCGTTGAAGGTGGTCGAGACGGCCGGGTCGACGTCGTTCGCCAGGATCTCCAGGCCCGAGTGCAGGTCCTGGGAGGTGAACTGACGGATGTCCATGTAGCTGCGCAGGTGCGGGATGGCCGTCACCAGGTCGCGGATGGTCGCGCCGGTCTGGCGCTTGACCCGGCGGCCGAGGGTGCCGGCGTCCGGGTTGGCGTCGATCGCGATCACCTTGTCCTGGCGCTCGCTGGCCAGGGTCGCGCCGAGCGCGGTGGTGGTCGTGGTCTTGCCGACGCCGCCCTTGAGGCTGATCACCGCGATCCGGTAGCAGCTCATCACCGGCGTCCGGATGACCTCCAGCTTGCGGCCGCGCTCGGCCGCGGCGGCCTTGCCGCCGAACTGGAAGCGCGGCTGCTGGCGCTGCTGCTTCGGCTGGTTGCGCAGCAGCCGGTCCGAGGAGAGCTCGACGGCGGCCGTGTAGCCGAGCGGTGCGCCGTGCGAGACCTGCTGCGGGGCGGCGGACTGCTGGAACGCGGCGGGTGCCTGCGGGACCCCGGACTGCTGCTGCCACGGCTGGGCGGGGCTCGGCTGCTGGGGCTGGGGCTGCTGGGGCTGGGCCTGCTGCTGCGGCGGCTGCTGGTACGGGGCCGGCTGCGGCCAGCCGCCCTGGCGGGGGTCGACCGGGGGTGCTTGCGGGCCGGGCGCCTGGGGGCCGGGTGCCTGCGGGCCGGGTGCCTGCTGGGCGGCCGCCCAGGCGGCGGCCTGCTGCTCCTGGGGATCGGCCGGCTGCTGCGGCGGCGCCGGCTGCGGCCACGGCTGGGCCTGCTGCGGCGGCTCCGGGTACGGCTGCGGCTGGGCGTACGGCTGCGGGTCCGCGTAGGGCTGGGGCTGGGCCTGCTGCGGCGCCTGCTGCTGGGGCTCGGCGTAGGCCGGCGGCTGGGCCTGCTGCGGCGGCCCGGGGTAGGGGTGCGGCTCCGCGTACGGCTGCTGCGGCGGGGGCACGGCCGGGCCGGGCTGCTGGTGCGCGGCCACGTCGGCCGGCGGCCACGGCTGGGCCGCCGCGGCCTGCGGCTGCTCGGGGGCGGGGCCCGGCGCCGGGGCGGGC
>NZ_JBHWUI010000291.1:0-5509 GCF_042737525.1 Kitasatospora sp. NPDC059973
ACGCAGAAGGCCAGCGGATCGTCCGCCGGGAAGGTCGCCGCGTGGATCGCGGGCGGTGCCGCCTGCGCCTGCGTCCTGGTCGGCCTGTTCCTCGCGGTCGCCCTGGTCGCCGTCGCCGTGACGGTCGGCGGCTGCGTGTCGTACCTGCTCATCCGCGAGATCCGGAAGGGGAAGTGACCATGCCCAAGCGCAACTACACCGCCGCACCGGCGGTCGCCATGACCGCCGTGTCCATGGTCCTCACCCTGGCCGTGGTCGTGATGTGGCTCGGGGACTCGATGCCGTGGCCCGTCGCCCTGGTCGTCGGACTCGGCATCGACGGCGGCTGGCTCGCGACCCTCGCGTACGACCGGCGCCTGGCCGCTCAGGGTGACCACAACACCACGGTCACCGTGGTCGGGTGGGCGTTCGGCGCGGTCGCGACCGGCGTCCTGGTCGCCCACGCGCTCACCGCCGACGGATCCGCCGGCGCATGGCTCGCCGTCGCCTGGCTGCCGATCGCGGCCAAGGCCTTGTGGCTCGTGCACGGTCTCTGGGAGCGGACCGCGCTCACCAAGACCGCCCTCGACCGGATCGCCACGATCCAGCAGGGCGCCCGCGATCAGGCGGCCATCGCCCGCGCCGAACTCCGTGCCGAGGCGGGCACCGAGGAGACCCGCCTCGACGCCGTGACGGGCGCCGGGAAGCGCGTCGCGGAGGCACAGGCCAAGGCGGCCAGGAGGCTCTCCGGCGCCTGGTCGGAGCTGGACGGAGTCCGGCAGGGCGACGGCACCGGTAGGGCTCTGACCTGCGTGACAGAGCGCGTCGCACCCGCGTCACAGGACGCGTCACAGCCCCGCTGGCAGCTCCCCGTCTGGGGCTCCTTCGAAGAACTGGCCGCCATCGAGGCACCCGCCCTGACGGACGACCAGATCGACGCGATCGTCGCGGAGCTCCGGGCCAGCACCAACCCGCCGATGTCGTACAACGCCCTCGCCCTCGCCTTCCGCAGGGCGGGCCACAGCGCCGGGGAGACCCGGCTCCGGGCGGCCTGGAAGCGCGTCACGACGTCTGAGGCGGTGGGCTCGTGATCGCCCTCGCCTACCTCGCCACCGTGGTGGTTGCCCTCGCGGTCCTGGCGGTGGCCCTGCGCCGCCGCCCGGTCCCGGCCCCCGCGCCGGTCCCGCCGGCGCCCGGACCCGACCGACTCCTGACCGACGGCACACCTGAGGTCCGGTTGATCCTCGCGGCCGCCACCCAGCTCGCCGACCTCGCCCACCGGATGGGAGCCGCAGCATGACCCGCCGACCCGCCATCCACGACGCGGCACCGAGCCTGGTCGTCTCGCACGGAGCCGACTTCTTCGGGCAGGACCACCACCTCCGCAAGGAGGTTGCCGCCCTCGCGTCCTGGGTCCAGACCTCCGTGCCGTACAACGACCGGAAGGCCGTGGCCTCACTGGTCGACGCCCTGGAGTTCCCGAAGCCCCGAACCTTCCCTGCTGCCGAAGCCGCGCTCGTCTCCGAGCAGCTGCTCACGGTCTCCCGGACCCGGCACCTCAAGCCGCGGGCGTCGGCCCTCGCCCGCGCCCTGGCCGACGCCGCCGCCCGCGCTGCCGCCGACGGCGAGTCGTGGGAGTGGACGGTCGAAGCCGCGTAAGACCGAAGCCCCGCCGGCCTTTTCGGCTGGCGGGGCTTTCTTCGGTCCGTCAAACCCCAACAGCCCCAAGGGCCGTGTCGCGTGCCGGGGGGAACACCGGGCACGAAAGGTGCTTGGATTCTCTCCAGGAAATGCGAAACGGCCAGGGGGCCTAATCCCTGACCGCTTCTGACGTCCACCCGGTCTCCACAACCAAGGGACTCGTCTGTGTCCAGCGTACGGGACGCGTCAGCGTCTGCAACCCCCGAACCTCCGCGTGCCGCCACGCGGAACAGCAGCGGCCCCCGCTGCCACTGCGGCACGCCGATTGCCCATATTCCGGGCAAAGTGCCGCGTGTCTACTGCTCGGACCGCTGCCGGAAGGCCGCGAAGCGCGCAATTCAGCGCGGGATGACGTCCGGCAGCAACCCCGGACAGCTTGGGAAAGAAACAACAGAGTTTCCCGCACCCCGCCGACCTGCGGTTTCTCCGGACGGGGTGGATGGGGAGAGCCCGAGAGGCGACAGCCTCTCGGAAGGGCAGTCGCGAAGCGACGCCGCCCGCTTGCGCAAAGCGGCGCGGTACACCCGGCGCCGGACCCTATGGCGGATCACCGGCGACTCCGCGTGCAAGGGCTGCGGCCGGGCCCTGATGGACCCCGCGTCCGGCGTGATCGTCGCCCAGACCGCTGCCGGAACCTCCGTGGTCCTCGGCCTCATGCGGTGCGGGCGGATCTGGCTCTGCCCGGTCTGCGCCGCCGTGATCCGCCACCGCCGCGCCGAGGAGATCACCCAGGCCGTGGTCACCTGGCTCCAACAGGGCGGGACCGCCTACCTGGTGACCTTCACCGCCCGCCACGCGTACAAGGACGCGCTCGCCGACCTCATGGACGCTCTCCAGGGCACCCGCAAAACCGAGGACACCCCCCGGCGCCCCGGCGCCTACCAGCGGCTCATCACGGGCGGCACGTGGGCCGGACGGAAGGTCAGCGACGGCTGCCGGGCGAAGGACCAGGAGGGCATCCGCGACCGGATCGGCTACCTCGGGATGATCCGCGCGACGGAGGTGACCGTGGGTCAGGCCCACGGCTGGCACCCGCACATCCACGCGATCGTCCTCGTCGGCGGCCGGACCACCGGAGAGAAGGCGGCCAAGAGGATCACGGGCGCCTTCACGCCTGCCGAGGACCGGCTCACCGAGTGGGAAGACCACTGGCGCGCGACCTGGACCCGCACCCTCCAGGGCATCAATCCGAAGTTCCGGCCGACGGACGACTGCGAACGGGCCGACTGCCCGTGCGAGGGCAAGGGCCACGGCGTCGACTTCAAGCGGCTGCACACCGAGCGCGACGCGAACGACCTCGCCGAGTACATCGCCAAGACGCAGGACGGCAAGGCGCCGGCGCTCGAACTCGCCCGCGCCGACCTGAAAACCGCGGGCGGCGAGAACGTCACGCCGTTCGAACTCCTCGGCCGGATCGGAGACCTGACCGGAGGCGTTCCCGAGGACGACGCCCAGGGACAGGGCTCGCTGGAGTGGAACCTGGCGAAGTGGCACGAGTACGAGCGCGCGACCAAGGGCCGCCGCGCGATCGAGTGGACCCGCTACCTGCGCTCGATGCTCGGCATCGACGGCGGCGACACCGACGAAGACAACCTCGACTTGCTCGCGGCGGCCGACGCCGAGGGCGGCGAACTCCGCGCGGGCGTCCGCGTCACCGAGGACGGCTGGCACGCGGTCGCGAGGAAGGCCCTCGACCTGGAGGCGACGCAGGCCGCCGAGGGCACCGACGGCAACACCGACCCGGCCGCCATGGCTGCCCGCGTCCGTGAGGTCCTGGCGCTCGCCGACGTCGCCGACGAGGTCGTCGTTCTCGGTCCGCAGGACGTCGTGGACGCGTACGCCGAGATGCTCGAAGCCCTCGCCCGCCGACGCGAGGAAGCAGCTGCACGACGTCGCCGCGAAGCCGAGGAGAACGACGACCAGGAGGACGACGCCGACGACCGCGAACGTGCCGTCTGGCACATCGCCCGACGCCTCGCCCAGCCGCAGAACTGATATCAGTCCGGCATAACTCGCTGCCGGAATCTGATGCCGACACGGGTCCGGGGCGCCGGCGCTTTCGCGCGACAGCGAGGGGCGCCGGATCCCCTCTCCGGGCCGCCGCGCGTCACCGTCCCCACCGCCAATTTCAGGTGGGGACGTGACGGAGGCGGGCAGTAGAGGGGATGTCAGCGAAAACGGACACCCCCACCACGCGTGGTGACCTGCACAGACGGGGTCGGCCGGAATCCGGTAAGGGCAGCAGAAGTCGCAACAGATGCCGCAGCAGATGCCGCAGGAGATGGCGCAAGAGCTGTCGCAAGCCGCCGCCCGGCCGACCGCGAAACTGGGCCCAATGACCCACAACTCGCTGCCGGAATCTGCGCCCCGCAGGACACGCCCAGCGCAGCGACCGACCGGCACGGCGGACCGATCAGATATCTGATCGCTTAGCTTGCTCCCCTGCCCGTGCCCGGGCCCGACGTCGCCCCCGACGCTCGGCCTAACGTTCCAATAGGCCACAACTGGCTGCCCGGATCTGATGTCAACGACGGCCGCCCGCGACCGGTCGGTAGCGACTCAGAGCTTGCCGTCGTCCTCCTCGCCGGCGCCGACTTCGGCACTGAGATCGAGGACAAGGTCTAGTGCTGCAAGAAGAACTCGGAGATGTTCTTCGCGAAGCAGGTCCAGTACCTGAGGTACCGGAAATCGGACCGCAGCCGTTTCGCTCCAGGGGCGAAGATGTATCTCAGGCGGCGTCCCCTGCCAGGTGAGTTTCGAGGGTGTCCTCCGCGGCCCGTTCACCAGCGCTTAGACCGGCCGAACGACCTGCTCAACGTCCTAGAGACGGACCCGAAGTTCGACTGCTCGATGTTCGTCGACAGGGCCGGTCAGCGGAAGTATCCGTCCAGTGACCCTCGGTCACGTGGTGCGCGTCACCGAAGGGTTCATGTGAGGACTTTCGATCTGCTGGCGGCCTCATGACCCCCCTACATGAAGTGCCTGTCACCAACCTCGTGAGCTGAGCATCCGACATGAAGCAGCAGGTCAGGGCCACTTAGGCGCTTTTATGCGTGTGCGTGATTCCGTTGGCATTGTGGCGGCTCCGCTCGCGCTGCGTAGGCTTCTCCCTGACCGGCAGCACCGGAGTCCGAACGAGGCCCTTCGAGGACGAGTTCGACGCCGACCGCGCCAACGGGTTTCCGGTCGCCGTGTAGTCCGACAGCCCTCGAACACCTGGAGGCAAAAAAACAGCGGTCCCCTGCGCCAACAGGGGACCGCCTGTGTAGTCCGACAGCCCTCGCCCGACCGAGTTGGATCTCAAGTACAAGGAGAAGAACCATCAAAGACGTTCCCGAGCCTAAGCTCCGCGACGGCCTGCCGTCGAGCGGGCTCACGCGACAAATGGCGCATTACGAAGCTTGTGCGACATTCATTCCGGCTCCGTTCGACAGGCGAGCGCAGGGTGTCACGTACGGGGTGACGGGCCGATGACCCTGTTCACGATCGTCGCGATGTCCCTCGCGGGCGTCGCCGTGTACTGGGCGTACAAGAACCCGAAGCTGGGTGCGTCGCTCCTGGTTGGTGCCGGGATTCTTGCCGCGGTCTATCTGATCGGACAGCAGGATGCCTCGCAGGCTCCGCTTCAGGCGCCGGCGCCTGCCGCGTCCTCTTCTGTTCCGGCGGTAGCAGGCCCGCCCCCCAGCCCGTCCGTCAGTTCAAGCGGTCAGGCCCCCTCCGCGCGGCCGGAGGTTCAGTCTCTGGAGTGAACGCCCCGTCGTGTCCCGCATCCGCAACCGGGGACGCCGACGGCGCCCCGCCCACCCCACCTGAGGGGCCGGGAGCCCGC
>NZ_JBHWUI010000292.1:0-5480 GCF_042737525.1 Kitasatospora sp. NPDC059973
GTCCCGATCGACCTGGCCCTGCACCTCGACGGCTTCGCCGTGTCCTGCCCCGTGCCCCCGCCGGCGGGCGGTCAGCCCTGGTGGCCGGTGCGCAGCACGGTCTCGCGGATGAACAGCACCGTCACGAAGGCCAGCAGCGCGAACGGCGCCGCGACCAGGAAGACCACGCCGACCCCGTGCCCGAAGGCGTCCGTCACCAGCGGGACGAGCGGGGCGGGCAGCTTGTGCAGGTCCGGGATGCCGCCGCCGGCCGCGGCGCCGGTGGCCGGGACGTGCGCGGCCGCCAGGTTCTCCGTCAGGTAGTGGCCGACCCGGTTGTTCATCAGGGCCCCGAGGGCGGAGACGCCCATCGCGCCGCCCATGGTGCGGAAGAAGGTGACCACCGAGCTGGCCGCGCCGAGCTCGTGCCGGGGCACCGTGTTCTGCACCGCGAGCACGAGGTTCTGCATGGTCAGGCCGAGGCCGATGCCGGTGATCGCCATGTAGACGGCGAGCAGCACGTAATCGGTGTCGGCCCGGGCGGTGCCCAGCAGGGCGAAGCCGACGGCCAGCATCAGGGTGCCGGCGACCAGGTAGGCCTTCCAGCGGCCGTACTTGGTGATCAGCTTGCCCGCCACGGTGGAGGCGACGGCCAGGCCGAGGATCATCGGCAGCGTCATCAGGCCGGCGATGGTCGGGGACTTCTCCCTGGCCAGCTGGAAGTACTGGCTGAGGAAGGTGGTCGCGCCGTACATCCCGATGCCGACCAGCACGCTGGCGACCGCCGCCAGGGTGACGGTGCGGTGGCGGAAGAGGCTCGGCGGGATGATCGGCTCGGCCGCGCGCTTCTCGATCGCCACGGCGAGCCCGCCCAGCACCAGGCCGCCGCCGACCATGGCCGCGGTCTGCCAGGAGAGCCAGGCGTAGTTCTTGCCGGCGAGCGTGATCCAGATCATCAGCAGGCTGACGGCGCCGGTGATGACCAGGGCGCCCAGGTAGTCGATCTTGACCTTGCGCTTGACCACCGGCAGCTTCAGGGTGCGCTGCAGCACCGCGATCGCGGCCAGCGCGAACGGGATCCCGACGTAGAAGCACCAGCGCCAGCCGAGCCAGGAGGTGTCCACGATGACGCCGCCGATCAGCGGGCCGCCGATGGTGGCGAGGGCGAAGACCGCGCCGAAGTAGCCGCTGTACCGGCCGCGCTCGCGCGGCGGGACCATCGCCGCCAGGCAGATCTGGGCGAGCGCGGTGACACCGCCGGCGCCGATGCCCTGCAGCGCGCGGCAGGCGATCAGCTCGCCGGTGTTCTGGGCGAGGCCGGCCAGCGCGGACGAGGCGATGTAGATCACCAGGGCGATCTGCAGGAGCAGCTTCTTGCTGGCCAGGTCGGACAGCTTGCCCCAGATCGGGGTGGAGGCGGTGAGGGTGAGCAGGGTGGCGGTGATCACCCAGGTGTAGGCGGACTGGCCGCCGTGCAGGTCGGTGAGGATGCGCGGCAGGGCGTTGGAGACGACGGTCGACGACAGCACGGCCACGAAGAGGCCGAGCAGCAGGCCGGACAGGGCCTCCAGCACCTGCCGGTGGGTCATGGGCGTGTCGTCGTCGGCGGTGGCGGCTCCGGTCGCGGCTCGGGTGGTGACGGTCATCTGGGTCCTTCGGCGGGTCGGGGCGGAAGCGGGAGGCGGCGACGGGGGACGGAAAAGTCGTTGCCTTAAGCAACCATAGGATCAATGGTTGCTTAAGGCAACTTTCTTCAAGCCCAAGTAAAGTCCCGCCCCGCGACCCGCGCCGGACCGCCGGACCTCAGGTCCCGACGGCCTCCCCGACCACGTCGTTGAAGCGGTGCAGCAGCCCGGCGAAGCGGATCACGTCCTCCTCGGACCAGTTGGCCATCAGCTCGCGCACCCGCTCGATCCGGGCGTCCCGCGCGCCCAGGTAGCGCCGCCGGCCGTCGTCGGTGAGCGAGACCAGCGCGGACCGGCGGTCCAGCGGATCCGCCTCCCGGGTCACCAGGCCCAGCTCCTCCAGCGCCCGGATCTGCCGGCTCACCGTGGCCTTGCCCACCGCGAAGTGCACGCCGACGTCGGTCACCCGCACCCGCCCGGCCTGCTCGATGTAGCCGAGCATGCTGTACGCCGCCCCCTCCAGGCTGGGGTGCACCCGGCGGGAGAGTTCCGCCACCCGGGCCCGGCCCCGGCGGAACATCAGCGCGACCTCGCGCTCCACCGCCAGCAGGGGTTCCTCGTCATTCGCCGCACTCACCGCGCAAGTATCCCGCAGCACAGGGCCCCCACATACGGCGCGGGAAATCGGGAAAGCCAACTACTTGATGGTATGAAGTATCCGTTTTCCCGATACGCAAGGAGATGTGGATGACCACCCCAGGGCAGGGACCGAGGCCAGGACTCGTCGCCGAACTGAAGGGGGCGGTCACCCCGCGCGCGGCGCTGCTGGTGATCGCCGTCCTCCTCCTCCAGCTCGGCTTCATCACCTCGTACGTCGGAGCGCTGCACAGCCCCACCCCGCACGAGCTCTCGATCGCGGTGGTCGCCCCGCCGCAGGTCTCCCCCAAGCTGGTCGAGGCGCTGGAGGGGGTGCCCGACAACGCGGTACGGGCCTCCACCGCGCCCGACGCGGAGACCGCCACCGCCCGGATCAAGGACCAGAAGCTCTACGCCGCGCTGGTGGTGGACCCGGCCGGCACCGAGGACACCCTGCTGGTCGCCAACGCCCGCGGCCCGGCCGCCGCCCGGGCCGCCCAGACCATCGTCACCGCGGTGGACCAGACCCAGGGCCGGACGGTGCGCACCGTCGACACCATCCCGCTGGCCAAGGGCGACACCAACGGCCTGTCCTCCTTCTACCTGGTGATCGGCTGGTGCGTCGGCGGCTACCTGGTCGCCTCGATCCTCGGCGTCAGCGCCGGGGCGAAGCCCGCCAACGCCTACCGGGCGGCCATCCGGCTCGCCGCCCTCGCGCTGTACTCGATCGCGGCCGGCATCGGCGGGGCGGTGATCGTCGGACCGGCGCTGAACGCCCTGCCCGGCTCGTCCTGGGGGCTCGCCGCGCTGGGCGCCCTGGTGGTGTTCACGGTCGGCGCGTTCACCATGGCGCTGCAGTGCCTCTTCGACATCATCGGGATCGGCGTCGCGGTACTGATCTTCGTGGTGCTCGGCAACCCCAGCGCGGGAGGGGTCTTCCCGCCACCGATGGTGCCCCCGTTCTGGCGGGCCATCGGCGCCTGGATCCCGAACGGCGCCGGCACCGACGCGGCCCGCTCGATCGCCTACTTCGGCGCGACCAACCTCACCATGCCGCTGCTCGTGCTGCTGGTCTGGGCACTGGTCGGCGTCGCCGTCACCTTCGCCGCCGTGCTGCGCCGGCCGCGCGGGGGCCGCGAGCTGCCCGCCGGGTAGCCGGACCACCGCCACCGCCCGGGCCGGCCCGACACCGCCCCTACCCGTCGAGCCGGCCCGGGTCCGCGACGATCGCCCGGACCACGCCGACCGCCGCCCCCAGCAGCGGCCCGCGCCGGCCCAGCCGGGAGACCGTCAGCCGCTCCTCCGTCCAGGGGCGGACGGTCACCCGGGCCGCCAGCTCGGCCCGCATCCCCGGCAGCAGCCAGGGCGCCAGCCGGGCGTAGCCGCCGCCCAGCACCACCTCGGCCGGGTCGAGCAGGTTGACCGCCCCGGCCGAGGCGATCCCCAGGGCCGACCCGGCCCCGTCCAGCGCCCCGCGGACCTCCTCGTCCCCGGCCCCGGCCCGCTCGGCGAGCAGGGCGACCCAGTCGCCCCGGATCCCCTCCAGCCCCGCCGCCCGCAGCACCGCCGCCTCCCCCGCGTACTGCTCCAGGCAGCCGTGCGCCCCGCAGGCGCAGCGCGGTCCGTCCGGGTGGACCGGCACGTGCCCCAGCTCTCCGGCGTAGCCGTGCGCCCCGCGCATCAGCCGGCCGCCGACCACGATCGCCGAGCCGACCCCGGCCTCGGCCGAGACGTGCAGGAAGTGATCCGGGGCGCCGCCCAGCCAGAGCTCGGCGAGCCCGCCCAGGTTGGCCTCGTTCTCGGCCTCGACCGGCAGCTCGGCCAGGCCCTGCGCGCCGGCCGCGCGCAGCGCCGGCCGCAGCTCGGCGGCCAGCGGCACGTCCTGCCAGCCCAGGTTGGCGGCGCGCTGTAGCACCCCGTCGCCGTCGCCGACCAGCCCGGGCACCGCGAGCATCAGCCCGGCCGGGCGCAGCCCCGCGTCGACGACCGCCCGGCGCAGCAGTTCGGCCAGGTCGGCCATCACGGCGGCGGGCCGCCGGTCCCGGTTGCGGATCTCCTGACGGTGCCAGGCGCGGACCTCGCCGCGCAGGTCGACCACGCAGGCGCCGAGGTGCTCCACCCCGATCTCGGCGCCCAGACCCGCCGGTCCCTCGGGGTTGAGCCCCAGGGCCGTCCCGGGCCGGCCGACCTTGCCGCTGGGCGCCGCCGGCCCCTCCTCGACCACCAGGCGGGCCGCGATCAGCTCCTCGGCGAGCGAGGACACCGCCGCCCTGGTCAGCCCGCTCTCCGCGGCGACCTCCGCGCGCGAGCGCGGGGCCCGCGCGATCACGCCGAGCACCAGCGCCAGATTGGCCCGCCGCATGCCCTGCTGGCTGGCCGGCCCGGCCCGGAGGCCGTCCGTCTCGCGCATCGCGCTCACCCCGCTCAGCTTCCGCCCGCCCCGCCGGTGGGCGGGTCCCGCAGTTCGGACCGGTGTCTGCAGCGTAACCGCGTTCGGCCGGGCGCTCCCGCCGGGCCCGGGGGGGGCGGATCGGCCGCTCCGGCGCCCCGCCGCGCCGGGCCGCTACGGGATCCGCTGGGGCTGCTCCACGCGGGGGGCGACGGGCTCGGGGAAGCGCGTGAAGACCCAGCGCTGCATCGCCCAGAAGCGGAAGAGCATCGCCACGAAGGTGCCGAGGACCATGCCGCTCAGGAAGTCGGCCACCTCCTGGGTGAAGGGCGTCACCTGCGGCTCGCGCAGGTCCAGGACGTAGCGCGAGACGATCAGCGGGAGGTCGTTGACGCCGATCGCCACCACGCTGACGAGCAGGAACAGCAGCACCTCACGCCGGTGGCCGCGGGCCCGGAAGGACCACCGGCGGTTGAGCACGTAGGAGACGGTGGTGGCCACCACGGTCGCGATGGTGAGCGCCACCACCGGTTTGTGCTCCAAAAGGGTGAACTTCAGTGAGAAGTTGATCACTGTTGTCAGAACGAAGCACGTGCCCCCGACCAGCAGGACCTTCACCAGCCTGCGGTGCCTGACCAGGAACGGGCGCAGCCCCGCCGGCACCTTGGCCAGGGCGCGCTGAGTAGGGGACGGCATCTTCGCAGTTTCGCACGGGGCCCGCCGACGCTCCCTCCGACGGAACCGGCGGGAAGGCGGCCCGGTGGCTCCCGCGGCTCCCGCGGCTCCCGGCGCCCGGTGCCCCCGGTCGTGCGAACGGGCGGCGGCCCGGCGGGAGCAGCGCGCTCCGCCGG
>NZ_JBHWUI010000293.1:0-5467 GCF_042737525.1 Kitasatospora sp. NPDC059973
CACCCGAACGGACCGGGTGGGCGCCGCCTCGTGACACCGCGGTGCCGCGGGCCGTCGGGGCCGACTACTTGGTGACCCCGGCGGCCTCGTCGGCCGCCGCCCCCTGGGCGGGCACCCCGTCGGCCGGCACCACCGGCTTCGGGCTCCAGCGCTGTTCGACGCCGGCGAGGCGCCAGTAGGCGATCGCTGCCCCCCAGACCACCACGAACAGCCCGACGATCGCGTAGCCGACGTTGTCCAGCGAGATGTCCGCGATCCAGCCGCTCACCGGGTCGGTGAGGTCCAGCTTCTCGTGCAGCACGGCGACCAGCTCGATGGTGCCGATGATGAACGCCACCGCGATCGACAGCCCAGTGATGGTCAGGTTGTAGTACACCTTGCGCACCGGGTTGGAGAACGCCCACTGGTACGCGAAGTTCATGAACGTCCCGTCCAGCGTGTCGAACAGGCTCATCCCGGACGCGAACAGCAGCGGCAGGCAGACGATCGCGTACCAGGGCAGCCCGGCGGCCGCGCCGGAGCCGGCCATCACCATCAGGGTCACCTCGGTCGCGGTGTCGAAGCCGAGGCCGAGCACCATGCCGACCGGGAACATCTGGCCGGGCCGGGTGATCGAGCGGGTCGCCCGGTTCAGCACCCGGGCCATCAGACCGCGCGAGTTGAGGTGCTCCTCCAGCTCGGCCTCGTCGAACCGACCGGCCCGCATCGACCGGAACACCTTGAGGATGCCGAACAGCGCCGCCAGGTTGAGCGCGCCGATCAGGTAGAGGAAGACACCGGACGCGGAGGTGCCGACCACACCGAGCCACTGGTGCGTGGTGGACTCGTCGTCCATCAGCGTGCTGGCCAGCTGGGCGCCGCCCGCCACCAGGGCGGCCATCAGGACCACCATCGAGGAGTGGCCGAGCGCGAACCAGAAGCCCACCGAGACGGGCCGCTTGCCGTCCGCCATGAGCTTGCGGGTGGTGTTGTCGATCACCGCGATGTGGTCGGCGTCGAAGGCGTGCCGCATGCCGAGGGTGTAGGCGGTGATGCCCAGGCCCACCCCGAAGACCTGGGTACCGACCTCGTACTTCTCCGGGGCGACCAGGAAGATCAGCGTCCCGAACGCCACTACGTGCATGGCCAGGATCACCCCCATCAACCCGGCCGTGCGGAGGGTGTCCTCGCGCCGCCAGCGGAAGCTCGGCAGGGCGGAGGACGCCGCGGGAGCAGCGGCGGTTTCGGGCAGGGTCATCTTCGGATCACGCTCCAGCACCTCGTGGAAAGACGTTCGTGAGATGCCGTGGCCGGTCTCCTGGCTGACGGGGCTTCCGGATCCGCCTTCCCAGGCGCGCGAGGCGCCCAGTGGCGTCGTGGATACGGACGACTCCCCCGATCACAGTGGCGAGGGCCGCTCCGGACTCCGGACCCTGAGGGTCCGTCACCGGTCTTCCCGAACACCACGGCGGGCAACACCGTAGGGGGCCGCACCTCACCCTTGCAAGGCTGCGCACCTGCGCAGGTGTCCAGGATCACAGCCACGGGCTGCAACAATGTCCGCATGCATCTCGTACCGGCCGACCGCGCGGGCCACCGCACCATCGACGGGCACCGGGTCTGCGAGGCCATCGCCGCGATCGGCGACCCCGGGCACGTCCGGTCCTGGGCGGAGCGGTTCTCGCTGCTCGCCGACCCGGGGCGGCTCGCCCTGCTGCTCGCCCTGCACCGGGCCGGCCCGCTCGCCGTCACCGACCTGGCGGTCGCCACCGGCATGCGCGACCCGGCCGTCTCGCAGGCGCTGCGGCTGCTGCGCACCGCAGGTGTGGTCACCGGCGACAAGGACGGCCGCGTGGTGCGCTACCGGCTCGTGGACGAGGCCCTGCGCCCCCTCCTCGACGAGTGCGCCGCCGCGGACCACCACGAGCACGGCGAGCCCGCCACCGGGAGCGACGCCACCGGCGGCGAGCCCTCCGCACCCCGGGCCGCCGCGGCCGGCTGACCGGCTCCCGGCTGAGGGGCTCCCGGCTGACCGGCTCCGCCCGCGGAACACCGACCCGGCGCCCCGGGCCGTCGCGCCCGGGGCCCGCCTCACCCCTCCCGCACCAGCCGTTCGAAGCGCTCCAGCGAGCGCCGGGCCAGCGGGTTTGTCGCGGGCCGCAGGGCCCGGTCGAGCAGGCCCGCGCCGGGGAGCCGGAACGCGCCGAGGAAGGCGAAGCGGGTGCCTCCGGCCTCGGGGCGGGCCGCCATCCCGCCCAGCAGGAAGCGGCTGCGCATCAGGCACCACCCGGGCGTCAGCTCGACGTCGAAACGGGCCCGCAGCCGGGTGTGGCCGGTCACCAGCGCCTCCGTGCGACCGTCCGCCGGACTCCCGGCCACGCGGACCGACCGGATGTCCGGCAGCCAGCGCGGGAGCCCCTCCTCCAGGTCGGCCGCGGCCGCCCAGACCCGCTCGAACGGCGCGTCGATCAGCGCCTCCCGGACGGCGGCGCCGGGGGTGACGGCGGCGATCACATGCAGCCGGCGGACCGGGTCGAAGGCCGCCGTCGGCCAGGGAATCGGTGCGCTCACTGCTGCCACGCCCTTCGAAAGCCGAGCCGGGCCCGGGAGAGCCGGGACTTCACGGTGCCGGGTGCCACGCCCAGCAGTTCTGCGGTGGACCGCTCGTCGAGCCCCTCCAGGTCGCGCAGCACCAGCACGGCGCGGTGCTCCGGCGTCAGCCGGGCGAGGACGTCCTGGATGTCGGTGGCCAGCTGCGGGTCGCCGGGGCGGGGCAGCTCCGAGAGGTCGGCCGGGACGCAGCGGGCGACCCGCCGGACGTGCCGGACGGCCTCCCGCACGGCGATCGAGCGGACCCAGCCGAACAGCGCGGCCGGGTCCTGGAGCTGGCCCAGCTTGCGGAAGACGGCGATCAGCGCCTCCTGCGTCGCGTCGGGGCCGTCGTCCAGCGCGATCGGACCGCAGAGCCGGCGGACGTAGGGCGCGACCAGCTCCAGCAGCTCGCTGACGGCCAGTTGGTCGCCGCGCTGGGCGGCACGGACCAGGCCGGCGAGCCGGTCGGCGGTTCGGGTGTCGGGACCATCCACACCCGCATCAGAGGCGCCGGACCGGCCGGACGTTCCCTCCCTCCCCCGACTTCCCGCTGTGACGCTCGTCACGGGAACGTCCGGCCGGGCGGGCCTCTCCTGCGGGGTGACCCACCGTCGGAACCCCGGAGGACCATCGTGAACCGTCGCCGTACCGCCGCCCTCGCCGTCGCCGGCCTGCTCGCCGCCGACGCCCTGCTGCACGTCTACTGGGCCACCGGCCGCACCTGGCCGGCCGCCGACCCGGCGTCGCTCTCCCGGGCGGTGCTCAACGCCGAGGTGCCGTTCACCCCGCCGGTCGTCCTGCCGCTCGCGGCGCTGCTGTTCTCCGGCTCGGCCCTGGTGCTCGCCCGCGGCGGCCTGTTGGACGGCGCGGCCCGCCGGCTGCCGGCGGTGGCACTGCGCTGGGGGCCGCGCGCGGTGGCCGCCGGACTGCTCGCCCGCGGGCTGGCCGGGCTGCTCTGGGCCACCGGGGTCGGCGTCGACACCGGCTCGGCCTTCTACCGGCTCAACCTGGCGTTCTACACCCCGCTCTGCCTGGCCGCCGCCCTGGCGGTCGCCCGTACCGGGGCGGACGGCTGACCGCGCCCCTCCCCCGGCAGCCCCGCGACCGCCCCCGGTGCCGCCCGGACGGCGCCGGGCAGCCGGCGCCGCCTCAGGCCCGCTGGCAGGTGGGGCACCAGAAGAGGTTGCGCGCGGCATGCGCCTCGGTCCGGACCTCGGTGCCGCAGACCAGGCAGGGCATGCCGGCCCGGCGGTAGACGTAGACCTCGCCGCCGTGGTCGTCCACCCGCGGCGGACGGCCCATCGCCTCGGGGGTGTGCTCGGGTCGGACGGTGTCGATCCGCCCCGCGCCGACGCCCTCGCGCATCAGCGCGACCAGGTCGGCCCAGACGGCGTCCCACTCGGCCCGGCCGAGGTCGCGCCCGGCCCGGTGCGGGTCGATGCCGTGCCGGAACAGCACCTCGGCGCGGTAGACGTTGCCCACGCCGGCCAGCACCTTCTGGTCCATCAGCAGTGCCGCGATCGTCGTCCGGCTGCCGGATATCCGCCGCCAGGCCGGCTCCGGGTCGGCGTCGGCCCGCAGCGGGTCGGGGCCGAGGCGCGCCGCGACGGCGGCCTTCTCGGCGTCGGTGATCAGCGCACAGGTGTTGGGACCGCGCAGATCGGCGTAGGCGTCGTCGTTCGCCAGGCGCAGCCGGACCAGGCCGACCGGCTCGGGCGCGGGGCCCTCCCCGAAGGCGAACCCACCGTAGAGGCCGAGGTGGATGTGCACCCAGGCGTCGTCCTCGAAGCCGAGGAAGAGGTGCTTGCCGATGGCCTCCGCCCCGGTCAGCACCTGCCCGTCGACCAGCTTCGCGCCGTCCGCGAACCGGCCCTGCGGACTGCTCGCACGGACCGGGCGGCCGCCGAAGGCCCTGGCGTTCTCGGCGGCGAGGCGGTGGATGATGTGGCCTTCCGGCACGGGCGTCAGCTCCCCCGGGTGTGCGACAGGATGCCCCCATCATCGCAGCCCGCACCGACAGGCCCGGCCGGGCCGCCGGCCGTCGCGGGCTCCCGGAAGGCGGTACCGAATCCGCGCGCGGGGCAGCGCCGGAGCCGCCCGGAACAGCCCCGGGCGGCCCGGGCGGCCCGGGCCTCAGCGGACCGGGATGCCCATCAGCCGGGCCAGGATCACCCGGTCCAGCTCGGCGGCGGTGGCCGCGACGTCCAGCTGGGAGTTGTCGATGATCGGCAGCCCGGAGTTGTACCAGCCGGCCATCCGGCCGTGGATCCGGGCCACCTCCTCGTCGCTCAGCCGCCGGTTGCCACTGCGCCGGGCGTTGCGGCTCAGCACGGAGTCCAGGCTGGGCAGCAGCACGACCGGGATCATCCCCGGGCCGATGTGCCGCTTCCAGCCGCCGAGGCCGATCGCCGGGCGGTCCGGGAAGACCGCGTCGTCGATGATGCAGGAGATGCCGTTGGCCAGGTAGTTGCGGCAGGCGAAGCCGCAGGTGCGGCGGGCCAGCCGGTACTGCGCCTCGGAGGCGTTGTTCCAGCCGGACTGCGGGTTGGCGAAGCCGGACTGCACCCACTCGCGGACGTCGTCGAGGCTGATGTGGGCGGTGGGCGTGGGCCGCCGCTCGGCCCAGTGCCGGGCGACGGTGGTCTTGCCCGCGCCGGCCGGTCCGATCAGCAGCACGGCGAGTGGCCCGGACGGCAGGTGCGGCTGCGCGGGGTGGACCGGGAGCTGGACGGGCGCGCCGGACGGCAGCAGGAAGTGCCCGGTGGCGCCGGCCGGAACCGGCGCGGGCGCCGCGGCGGTGGGAGCCGACGGCGGCACGGGCCGCGCCGGCGCGGGCGGTGCGACGGGGGCCGCCGGGGTACCGGCCGGCGGCACGACCGGGCGACCGGCGTACGGG
>NZ_JBHWUI010000294.1:0-5443 GCF_042737525.1 Kitasatospora sp. NPDC059973
CTCCCGGGGTGGCCGGGAGCGGGGAGGCGCCGGAGGTCGACTGCGGGACCTCGGGGCATGTTTCAGTCGGCGCGGGTACCGGGGCCGCGGCTCATCGGGCGCGCTGCCGGTGGCTCGGCGCCGCCGCCCCCGCGGTGGCCGTCGCGCCGGCCTGCCCGCCCGCCCCGGACACGGTCTCCCCGGTGGCCTCGCCGGGTGCCGGGCGGTGGTTGATCATCAGGAAGGCGATCAGCGCCGCCGCCAGCAGGATGCCCATCGCCACCCAGGTCGCGATCACGTACCCGTGCACCGCGCCCTGGGCCTGGACCTGGGGATTGCCGGCGATCCGGGTGGCCAGGTACGTCGCGGTGGCACTGGCCGCGATCGTGTTCAGCAGCGCCGTACCGACGGAACCGCCCACCTGCTGGGCCGAGTTGATGGTGGCCGAAGCGGCGCCGGCCTCGTTCGGGGCGACGCCCAGAGTGGCCAGGCTCATCGCCGGCATGAACACCAGGCCCATCCCGAAGCCGAGCAGCAGCTCGGCGGGGAGCACCATGCCGGCCCACGGACTGTCCACCTTCATCTGGGTCAGCCAGGCCATCGCGGCCGCGGCCAGCAACAGCCCGGGCCCGATCAGGTTGCGCGAGGGCACCCTGGTCATCAGCCGGGCCGCGAACCCGGTCGAACTGATCACGATGGCGGCCGTCATCGGCAGGAAGGAGACGCCGGACATCACCGGCGAGAAGTGCTTGATCACCTGGAGGTAGTAGGTGAGGAACAGGAACAGGCCGAACATCCCGACCATCGCCAGGCCGATCGAGAGCGCGGCGCCGCCGCGGTTGCGCTCGCCCACGATGTGCAGCGGCAGCAGCGCGTGTTCGGTGCGCCGCTCCACCAGCACGAAGGCCACCAGCAGGAGCGCGCCGAGCACCAGCGAGCCCAGCACCAGCCAGTCCACCCAGCCCCGGCTGACCGCCTCGGACGTGCCGAAGACGATGGCGAGCAGGCCGCCGCAGCCCAGGAACGCGCCGGGCAGGTCGAGTTTGACCCGGCGCCCCTTGGCGACGTGGTCCGAGGTGAGGATCGAGAAGGCGGCGAAGGCCGTCGCGATGGCGATCGGGGTGTTCACGAACAGGCACCAGCGCCAGTTCAGGTACTCGGTCAGCAGGCCGCCCAGGAGCAGACCGATCGCGGCGCCGCCGCCGGCGATGGCACCGAAGATGCCGAACGCCGTACTGCGTTCCCGTGGATCGCTGAAGGTGGTCGAGAGCAGGCCCAGGGCGGACGGGGCGAGGAGCGCGCCGAAGGCGCCCTGGAGGGCGCGGGCCGCGAACAGCATCGCCGACCCGGACGCGGCGCCGCCGATCGCGGAGGCGAGGGCGAAGCCGAGCAGGCCGATGATGAAGACGCGTTTGCGGCCGAAGAGGTCGCCGAGCCGGCCGCCGAGGAGCAGCAGGCCACCGAAGGCCAGCGTGTAGGCGGTGATCACCCACTGCCGGTTGGCGTCGGATATCCCGAGGTCCTTCTGGGCCGAGGGCAGGGCGATGTTCACGATGGTGATGTCGAGGACGATCATCAGCTGGGCGATGGCGATGACCGCCAATGCCCACCAGCGACGACTGTCCGCCGCCTTATGACCGGTGGCAGGTTGAGCAGACACTGGGGGAGCCTTCCGCAGGGGTTCGGAGAGGTCACGCAGTCGCCTTCCAGCCAAACGCTCCGCGCGGCGAATGGCAAGGAAAAAGCTCACCAAATCGGACGAATGGGACTAATTCACCACTGGCCCGGGACCACGGGACCAGGCCCGCCCCGGCCGGAGGCGGCGAAGAGCCCCCGGGTGCCCCTGCACCCGGGGGCCGTGCCGTCGGCCGCCCGGGCCGGGGCACCCGCCGTCGCCGGCACCGCGCTACAGCGCGGCCAGCTCCGCCACCAGGTCGTCCAGCCCCAGCGAGCCCTGCGAGAGCGCCGCCATGTGCCAGGCCTTGAGGTCGAACTCCTCGCCGCGCGCCTCGTGCGCCGCCCGGGCCGCCGCCCGGCCGCGCTGCCAGGCCCGCTCGCCGAGCTTGTAGCCGATCGCCTGGCCGGGCATGCCGAGGTAGCGGACCAGCTCGCTGTCCAGGACCTCCGGCGCCAGCCCGCAGTACCGGCCGAAGAACTCCCGGGCGGCGTCCGGCAGGACGGCCTCGCCCGGGCGGAACGGGGAGTCCGCGGGGAAGTCCAGCCCGACGTGCATGCCGATGTCGACGATCACCCGCAGCGCGCGCATCATCTGGGCGTTGAGGTAGCCGAGCCGGTGGCCCGGGTCGGTGAGGTAGCCCAGCTCGTCCATCAGGCGCTCGGCGTACAGCGCCCAGCCCTCCATGTTGGCGCTCACCCCGCCGATGCTGACCTGGTAGGTGGAGAGCCGGTCGGCGACGTAGTTCCACTGCGCGAGCTGGAGGTGGTGGCCGGGAACGCCCTCGTGGTACCAGGTGGAGACGAGGTCCCAGACCGGGAAGCGCTCCCGGCCGATGGTCGGCAGCCAGGTCCGCCCCGGGCGGGTGAAGTCCAGCGACGGCGAGGTGTAGTACGGCGCGGCCGCGCTGCCCGCCGGGGCGATCATCGACTCGACCCGGGTGACCGGCTCGGCCAGGTCGAAGTGGGTGCCCTGGAGGTCGCGGATCGCCCCGTCCATCAGCCCCTGGAGGTACTCACGCGTCGCTTCGGCGCCCTGGACGGCGGGGCCGTCGCTCTCCAGCCACCGCATCGCCTCCATCGGGGTGGAGCCGGGGAGCACCTTCTCGGCCTCCGCCTCCATCTGGGCGAGCAGGCCGTGGAACTCCTGCCAGGCCCAGCCGTACGCCTCGTCCAGGTCGAGGTCGGCGCCGGTCCAGTAGCGCACCCACCGGCCGTAGCGCTCGCGCCCGATGGTGTCGGAGGTGCCGGCGGCGGCCGGACCGTAGACGTCGCGCAGCCAGTCGCGCAGCGCGGCCACCGCGGCGGCCGCGGCGGCGGCGGGCCCGGCCAGCTCGGCGCGCAGCCCCTCGGGCGCCTGCCGGACGAAGACGCCGAACCAGCCGGCCTCGTCCCCCTGCAGCCAGTCGCCGAGCTGCTCGACCACGGTGCTCACCTGACGGGGGCCGGAGAGCAGACCGCGCTCGATGCCCGCGGCGAGGGTGGCCCGGTACTGCTCCAGCGTGAGGGGCACCCGGGCCAGCCGGCGCCCGATCACCTTCCACTGCTGCTCGGTGTCGGCGGGCATCAGGGTGAAGACGTCCCGCACGTTGTGGACCGGTGAGGCCAGGTTGCGAACCGCGCGGAAGCCCTCCCCCGCGTCGTGGACGGCGAGCGAGGCGGTGAGCCGCTCGCGCAGCAGCCGGGCGCAGCGGCGCTCGGCCTCGTCCTCGGCAGCTCCGGCCCGCTCCGCGTCCGCGAGCCGGGCGAGCGTGCGGCGGCCGAGTTCGGCGAGCGCCTCGTCACCGGCCGGGGAGAGGTCGGGGAGTCGGTCGTCGTCGAGGTTGAGCCCGAGGTACACCGCGGTCAGCGGGTCGAGCTCGGCCAGGGCCTGCACGTAGTCGTCGGCAATGCGGCGCGGGGTGGTGCCGTCGGAGCTGATCAGTTCTTCAACCATCCGGACATCATTTCGCGGCCCGGGCCGATTGCAAGCCCCTACCCTGTGGCATGGACCGGCCATTTCAGACCTCCGCCCGGCGCTCCCGCCTGCGCCGGAGCAGCAGTCCCGGGTCCCACCTGGACCGGCCGCGGGCGAACCGGAAGAAGCAGAGGCCGATCAGCACCGCGCAGAAGTGTCCGAGGTCCGTGAAGGTGTGCGAACCGACCAGCGGCACCAGGTAGAAGACCAGCACGCCGCCCCCGTACAGCAGCCGCCAGCGGCCGGCGAAGCGGTACGTCAGCACGGCGACCACACCGGCCAGCGCGTACGAGACGCCGACGTCCACCGTGCCGGCCAGGCTCTCCCCCAGCCGGCCGCGCATGATGCCCCGGGCGACCACCCCCTCGCTGACGAGGGTGGCCAGCACGTGGGCGGTGGCGGCCACCGTGAACCAGCGCGGCGTGCCCAGCCAGCGCTCCGCGTTGGCGTGGAAGAGGGTGAACAGCACGAAGTAGAGGAGGAAGCTCGACTGCTCGGTCCAGAGCGCGCTGGCCACCAGGACGTGCACCGGGTCCGAGCGGAGGTTCTCCAGGTTGGTCGAGCGGGCGGCCAGGAACCAGTCCAGCCGCGCCGGGTCCATCCGCGCCACCACGAAGCTCGTGGCCGCCAGGAGCAGCAGCCACAGGTACGTCCCGGGCGCCGACCGGACCCACCGGAGGACCGCCCCCGGCACCCGGCGCACGGCCGCCGTCCACTGCACTGCCCGCGCCATCCGGCGGCCCTCCTCGAAGCGACGGCGACGACCCGTCCCCATGGTCGGCGCCCGGCCCGCCGTGCGGCGGGCCGACCCGCCGGGGCGGGCGGTCGCGGGGCGGCGGGCCGGGGCGGCGGCGGGTCACGAGCGGGCCGAGGCAGGTCGGGGCGGCCGGGTGGCTGGGGCGGCCGGGGCGCCCGGGCGGCAAACATCCGTTCGGAATGATCGGTGCAGGCAAGGATCCGATCGGACCGGCGACCATTACGCTGACCGCCATGGAAGCCAGCTCAGCGCCCGTCCCACCGTCCTCCGAGGCCCGGCCGCGGCGCAGCGGGTACCGGCGGCTGACGGTGCAGCAGCGACGGGACCAGCTGATCGCGGTCGCCCTGGAGCTGTTCGCCTCGCGGCCGCCGGACGAGGTGAGCCTGGACGACGTGGCGGAGGCCGCCGGGGCCTCCCGGCCGCTGGTGTACCGCTACTTCGCGGGCGGCAAGCAGCAGTTGTACGAGGCCGCGCTGCGCACCGCCGCGGAGGAGCTGACCAGCCGGTTCACGGTGCCGCTGACCGGCAGCCCGACCGAGCAGCTGGCCGCCGTGCTGGAGAGCTACTTCGCCTTCGTGGCCGAGCACGACGCCGGGTACTCGGCCCTGCTGCGCGGCGGTTCGGTGGTGGAGACGCAGCGCACCTCGGCGATGGTGGACGACGTCCGGCGGGCGGCGCTCAAGCGGACCCTGCGCCACCTCGGGGTCCGGGAGGCCGGGCCGCGGCTGACCCTGCTGGTGCGCTCGTGGATCGCGGTGGTCGAGGGCACCTCGCTGACCTGGCTGGACGAGGGCCGCGCGCTGCCGGTGGACGAGCTGCGGGAGTGGCTGGTGGACCAGTTCGTGGCGATGGCCGCGGCGACGGCGCTGCACGATCCGCAGACGGCGCAGGTGCTGACCGCGCTGCTGGCGCTGGAGGGCCCGGACGCACCACGGACCGCCCGGCTGCGGGCCGCGCTCGGCGGCTGAGGCGGGGGCCGCGCTCGGCGGCTGAGGCGGGGGCCGCGCTCGGCGGCTGAGGCGCGGGGCGCGGCGGTTCTTCGCGGGCGGGTCCGGCTCGCTCTCGCGGCCCGACCC
>NZ_JBHWUI010000295.1:0-5396 GCF_042737525.1 Kitasatospora sp. NPDC059973
GTCGAGCGGCTGTCCGTACGCCGCCCGACCGGCCGGGCGTCCGGGTGTCTCGGCGCTTCCGCGCCTCCGCGCTTCGGGGATTCGGCACTCTGTCGCCGGGTCGGGCCGCCAGGGGTGCCGGGGGAGGCGCCGGGTGGGGCGCGGGGGATGGGGAGCGTGGGGCGGGTGGGGGCGCGAGAGGCGTTCAAGGGGGCGCGCGTAAGGTAGGTGGCCGCCGGTGATCAGGGGCGTGCGGACCGGCGGTCGGGCAGGCGCGCGTACCGTGGTGCGGACCGCCTGGCCTGGGCACATGCCCCTGTCACACGGCGTGGCCGGGTTCGGCCGCCGGGCCCGGTCCGCAGGTATGGGGACCGGCGCGGCGGGGGTACCACCTCGGGTGGCGCTGGTACGGCTGACGGGGGCGCCGCCCGGTGCGAACGGCATCGGGGGAAGTCGAGGGGCAGGGGACGTTGTGATCGTCTGGGTCAATGGCACATTCGGGGCGGGCAAGACGACTGCCTGCCGTGAGTTGGTGGAGCTGCTGCCGGGGAGCACGCTGTTCGATCCCGAGCTCGTCGGGTTCGGGCTGCGCGACCTCCTGCCCGCGGACCGGCTGGCCGCCGTGTCCGACTTCCAGGACCTCCCGGCCTGGCGCCGGCTCGTCCCCGAGACGGCCGCCGCGCTGCTCGGCGAGGTGCCGGGGCCGCTGGTGGTCCCGATGACGCTGCTCCGGGAGGACTACCGCGACGAGATCTTCGGCTCGCTCGCCTCGAACGGCATCACGGTGCACCACCTGGTCCTGGACCCTGAAGAAACGATCCTGCGTGCGCGTATCGCCCAGCGGGACGAGTGCCCCGGCGATCCGGAGCGCAGCGAGCGCGTCCGGCAGTGGTGCCTGGAGCACCTGCCGCGGTACCGGGCCGCCCGCCGCTGGCTCATCGAGGACGCCCGGATGGTCGACAACGGCGAGCTGACCCCGCGCGAGACCGCCGCCCGGCTCGCCCAGCTCGTCCGTGACGGCTCGGCCCGCTGCCCGATCGTCCAGACCCCGGACCCGACCGGGGACACGGTGGCCTCCGCCGTGCTGTTCTTCGACGAGCAGGACCGGGTCCTGCTCGTCGACCCGGTCTACAAGCCGGACTGGGAGTTCCCCGGCGGGGTCGTCGAGCGCGGCGAGGCGCCGACCGACGCCGCCCTCCGGGAGACCGCCGAGGAGCTGGGGCTGCGGCTCGACCCGGGCACGCTGCGGCTGCTCGCCGTCGACTGGGAGCCGCGCACCGGCCCGCGCCGCGGCGGCCTGCGGCTGGTCTACGACGGCGGCCTGCTGGACGCCGCCGCCCGGCAGAACCTGCTGCTCCAGCAGGAGGAGCTGCGCGGCTGGCGCTTCGTCAGCCTGGACGAGGCCGCCGGTCTGCTGCCCCCGGGCCGGTACCGGCGGCTGGCGGCCGCGCTGGACGCCCGCCGCAGCGGCGAGTTGCGCTACCTGGAGGCCGGCCGCCGGGCCGGTCTCGGCCTGGCCAGGGCGGCGGACGCGGCGTAGCGCCCGTCCTGGTGCCCGCGGCCGCGAGCCGGCGGGGCCGCCCCCGGTGCGGTTCGGGTGTGCCGGGCGGGGCGGGGGCGGGAGGATGGGACCATGCCGTTCACACTGAGCCATCCGGCCGCTGTCCTGCCCCTGCTGCGCGCGGCGGGGGCGCGCGGCCCGCTGGTGGCCTCGGCGCTGGTCGCCGGTTCGATGGCGCCCGATGTGCCGTTCTTCCTGGAGTCGTTGCTGCCCGGCGTCTACGGGCAGGGCGGGACGACCCACCGCTGGTGGGCGGTGCCCACCGTGGACGTGGCGATCGCGGGCGCCCTGGTGGCCGGGTGGCACGGGCTGCTGCGCGCCCCGCTGCTCGCCCTGCTGCCCGAGCGGTGGGCCGGCGCGGCCGAGGCGCTGACGGTCCGGCGGGGCGGCGGCGCGAGTGCGGCCTGGTTCGCCGGCTCGGCGGCGCTGGGCGCGGCCACCCACGTCGGCTGGGACGCCTTCACCCACGGGGGCCGGCTGGGTGTGCGCCTGCTGCCGGTGCTGGACCGGACGGTCGCCGGGCTGCCGCTGTACACCGTGCTGCAGTACGGCAGTTCGGCGCTGGCACTGGCGGCGCTGGCCGGGCACCTGGCGCGGGCGGCCCGTGCGGTGGAGCCGGTCCGGCCCGCCCCGGCGCTCCCCGCGGGGGCCCGGCGGGCCGCCGTGGCGGTGCTCGGCGCGGCCACGGCGGCCGGGGTGGTGCACCGGCTCGTCCCGCTGCGGCGGAACGCGATCCCGGAGTTCTGCTTCGGGGCCGGCGCCGGCCTCGCGGTCGGAGCGGTCGGGTACGCGCTGGTGCACGCGGTCGCGGGGCGGGTGGCGGGCCGGCGGCGGGCGGCCGGGCGGCTGCCGGTGTGACGGCCGCCCGGCGCACCGGGGCGCCGTCACACCGGGGCGCCGTCGCACCGGCAGGGCGGGGCCGGGGCTCAGACGGAGCGCAGCTCGGCGTACCGGTGCAGGAAGAGCGCCTCGGTCAGCGCCATCCGCTCCAGCTCCCGCGGGTCGACGCTCTCGTTGACCGCGTGGATCTGGGTGGTCGGCTCCTCGACGCCGATCAGCACGATCTCGGCCTGCGGGTAGAGCGACTGCAGGGTGTTGCAGAGCGGGATCGAGCCGCCCTCGCCCGAGGCGACCATCGGCGTGCCGAAGGCCTCGGCCATCGCCGCGCCCATCGCCTCGTAGGCCGGGCCGGAGGTGTCGGCGGCGAACGGCTCACCGGCGCCCTGCCGTTCGATCCGCAGCCGGGCACCGGCCGGTGCCTGCGCCTCCAGGTGGGCGATCAGCGCGTCCTGGGCGGCGAGGGCGTCGCCGCCCGGCGGCACCCGCAGGCTGACCAGCGCCTTGGCGGCGGCCTGGACGGAGGAGGTGGCGCCGATCACCGGCGGGGCGTCGATGCCGTGGACGGTGACGGCCGGGCGGGCCCAGAGCCGGTCCGCGACGGTGCCGGTGCCGGTCAGCGCCACGCCGTCCAGCACCTTGGCGTCGGCGCGGAACTGCTCCTCGGGGTACTGCACCCCGGGCCAGGTCTGGTCGCTGGTCAGGCCGGCCACCGCGACGTCGCCGTGCTCGTCGTGCAGCGAGGCCAGCATCCGGACCAGGCCCTGCAGGGCGTCCGGGGCGGCGCCGCCGAAGGCACCCGAGTGCAGGTTCCCGGCCAGGGTGGTGAGCGACACCTCGACCATCGTCATACCGCGCAGGGTGGCCGTGACGGTCGGCAGGCCGGCGGTGAAGTTGCCGGTGTCGCCGATGACGATGGCGTCGGCCGCGAGCAGCTCGGGGTGCGCCTGGGCGTACTGCTCCAGGCCGCCGGTGCCCTGCTCCTCCGAACCCTCGACGATGATCTTCAGCCCGACCGGGTAGCCGCCGTCAACCCGGCGCAGTGCCCGCAGGGCCGTCAGGTGCATCAGGATGTTGCCCTTGCAGTCGGCCGCGCCGCGCCCGTACCAGCGGCCGTCCCGCTCGGTCAGTTCGAAGGCCGGGCTGAGCCAGGCGTCCTCGTCGAGCGGGGGCTGCACGTCGTAGTGGGAGTAGAGCAGCACGGTCGGCGCGCCCTCGGGGCCGGGCAGCTCGGCGTAGACGGCCTGGGTGCCGTCGGGGGTGTCCAGCAGCTGCACCTTCGTCAGGCCCTCGGCGGCGAAGGCGTCCGCGACCCAGCGGGCGGCGCCGCGGCACTCCTCGACCGGGAACTGGCGGGGGTCGGCCACCGAGCGGAACGCGACCAGTTCGGCGAGGTCGGTGCGGGCACGGTCCATCAGGGACCGGACGGCGTCGGCCAGGGGCTGCTGCGGCATCGGGGGCTCCGGTGGTGGTGGTCCGGCCCGGAGGGTGTTCCGGGCGGACGGTGCTGACAGGGGGATATGTCGATCATAGGCGGATCGAACGGGCGGTCCGGAGAGCCGTCCAGGCGTTCGGGGCGGCGCGACGGACGGTGGCTCCGGAGGACGCATAGGATTGCTCGACGTGACTGACTCCGGAAGCTCCGATTCCCGTAGCCCGCTCGACGCCGAGGCGCCCGGACAGCCGTCCGAGCCGCAGCCCGCCCCGCCGCGGGACGGGCCCGATCCGCTGGACGGCGTCTGGGACGTCGTCGTGGTCGGCGCCGGACCGGCCGGGGCCTCGGCCGCGCAGGCCGCCGCCGCCCAGGGCCGCCGCGTCCTGCTGCTCGACAAGGCCGAGCACCCCCGGTACAAGACCTGCGGCGGGGGCATCATCGGCCCCTCCCGGGACAGCCTGCCGCCGGGCTTCCGGCTGCCGCTGCAGGACCGGGTGCACGCCGTCACCTTCGCGTACGGCGGCCGGTTCACCCGGACGCGGCGCTCGAAGCGGATGCTGTTCGGGCTGGTCAACCGGGACGAGTTCGACCTGCGCCTGGTCCAGGCGGCCAAGCAGGCGGGGGCGGTGCTGGTCACCGGAGTGACCGTCACCGGCGTCGAGCAGCGCGGCGGCGAGCACCGCACGGCCGTGGTCACCGCCGCCGACGGCCGCACGTTCGAGGCGCGGGCGGTGGTCGGCGCGGACGGCAGCGCCAGCCGGATCGGGCGGCACGTCGGCGTCTCCTTCGACCAGATCGACCTCGGGCTGGAGGCGGAGATCCCCGTCCCGGCCGAGGTCGTGGCGGACTGGGCCGGCCGGATCCACCTCGACTGGGGTCCGCTGCCCGGCAGTTACGGCTGGGTGTTCCCGAAGACCGAGTCGAACAGCCTGACCGTCGGCGTCATCTCGGCGCGCGGCGACGGCGAGCGGACCAAGCAGTACCTGGCCGACTACATCCGCCGGCTCGGGCTGGCCGGGTTCCCGCCGAGCGTGGAGTCCGGGCACCTGACCCGCTGCCGGGCCGAGGACTCGCCGCTCTCGCGCGGCCGGGTGCTGGTCGCCGGGGACGCGGCCGGTCTGCTGGAGCCGTGGACCCGCGAGGGCATCTCCTACGCGCTGCGCTCGGGCCGGCTGGCCGGGGAGTGGGCGGTCAAGGTGGCCGAGGCGGGCACCGCGGCCGAGGTCCGCCGCGAGGCGCTGAACTACGCGTTCGCGATCAAGGCCGGGCTGGGCGTGGAGATGCGGGCCGGCAAGCTGATGCTGGCTGCCTTCGAGCGCCGTCCGTACCTGTTCCACGCGGCGGTCTGCCTGGTCGCCCCGGCCTGGCGGGCGTTCGCCCGGACCACCCAGGGCCACACCACCTTCGCCCAGGTGCTGCGCCAGTACCGGGCGGCCCGCAGGCTGACCTCGCTCGCCTCGCGGTAGCGGGCGGGGCTCCCGCGGGCCGGCGTCGGGCCGGGCGCGGGGGGGCCCGTAGCGCGGGGGGTGGGCGGGGGGGGGCCGCGCGGGGGCCCCCGCCCCCCCCCGGGCCCAACAACCCGCG
>NZ_JBHWUI010000296.1:0-5361 GCF_042737525.1 Kitasatospora sp. NPDC059973
CAGGTAGGTCTGCTCGTCGACAATCTGCTCAGCCATGACGCTCCCGAGTTCACGGTGGGATGGGATTCCCGGCCAGTCTGCGCAGCGTCGCTATAACGCCCCTATACGCCGCCGGGCCGGCCGCTCCGGGGCCGCCGCCGGAAACCGGAAGTGCCGGGAACTCCGATGGAGTTCACGGCACTTGGAGCCGCTGGCGGGGTGGTCAGGCCGAACCGGCGGCCCCGCGCAGGATGCCCTGGCCGTCGCGGTCGCGCAGCGCGAGCGCGGCCGGCAGCACCGCCGAGACGAGCGCGATGGCCGCGCAGCAGGCGGCGAGCACGCCCATCGTGCCCCAGGGCACCATCGCGGGCGTCGGGCCGACCAGGTTGGTCAGGGCCGCCCAGGAGCCGCCGATGCTGATCGCGGTACCGAGCAGGCCGAGGAACGTCCCGGCCGCCACGCACAGCATCGTCTCGACGGCGACGGTGCGCAGCACCTGGGCCTTGGTGGCGCCGGCCAGGCGCAGCAGCGACAGCTCCTTCCTGCGGTCGGCGACGGTCATCACCAGCGAGTTGGCCAGCGCGATGGCCGCGTAGCAGATCGCCAGGCCGAGGATCATCAGCAGGGCGTTCCAGGAGGCCTCCTCGTTGCTGTCGGTGGCCGCCGACCAGGTCTCCTCCGAGGTCGCGAGCTTGGCGCCCAGCCCCTGCACGGCCGCCCGCAGGGCGTCGGCGGCCTGCTGCCGATCGGTGCCGGGCAGCACCCGCAGGTGGATCTGGCTCGCCAGGGCCTGGCCGCCGACCCCGCCGGTGACGGCGTTGTGCCCGGTCACCCAGGCCTGGACCGTCTCGGCGCCGGTGCCGAGGACGGCGGCGACCCGCAGGGTCCGGGGGGTGCCGTCGGCCAGCCAGACCGGGACCTGCTGCCCGGTCCGCGGCGAGCCGGGCCAGGTGCGGCTGAGCACGATCGAGTCGGGGCCGAGGTCGGCCAGCGAGCCCTCGACGACCGGGAGCCGGTCGACCTCGGCCAGCGCGGCGGCGTCCGCCGTCGCGGCGGGGAAGGCGACCAGGGCCTGGCCGTCCTGGTCGGCCATCACCAGGGTCGGGGTGATGACCAGGCTCCGCACGCCGGGGACGGCGCGCACCCGGTCCACCACCGTCCGGCTCAGCCCGGGCGTGCCGGCCGGTGCGACGACGAAGTCGGTGGCGGCCAGCTGGCCGCGGACCTCGGTGACCTTCGAGCGGTTGATGGTGTCGACGCTGCCGAGCAGGCAGCCGGCGAAGGCGACGACCAGCACCACCGGGGTGGTGGTGGCGGCGGTGCGCCGGAAGGCCGTCAGCGCGCTCTGCCGGGCGGTGGCCCAGACGATGCCGCCGCCGTCCTCGGCGGGGCGGCCGCGCAGCCGGGCCGAGAGCGTGGGCAGCACCGTCAGCAGCCGGATCACCGGGGTGGCCAGCACGCCCGCGAGCAGGACGCAGCCGCCGACGACGGCCAGCAGCAGTCCGAGCGAGTCGGCGGCGCTGGCCGCGGCGTCGGGCCAGGTCCGGGCCACCACCACGAGCGCCGCGATGCCGCCGCCGAGCACGAGCAGGCCGCTGATCCAGCGGACCGCCAGGGCGACCCGCGAGCGCCGCTCCACGTCGGCCTCCATCAGCGCCTCGCCGGGGCTGACCAGTCCGGCCTTGAACGAGGAGAGCACCACGCCGGCCATCGCGGTCAGCAGTCCGATCAGGGCCGCGACGAGCAGCCCCCACCAGCTGATCGGGACGGTGAAGTCGGCCGGCACCATGTCGTGGTCGATCAGCCAGCGGCCGGCCAGCGGCGCCCCGACCGCACCGAGCACGCAGCCCGTGGCGGAGGCCAGCAGGCCGACCAGCAGGGCCTCCCGGTTGACCAGGGTGCGCAGCTGCTTGCGGGTGGCGCCGATCAGGCGGAGCAGGGCGAGCTCACGGCGGCGCTGGGCGATCGACAGCGCGAAGGTGCCCGCGACCACGAACACCGCGGTGCCGCCGGAGACCGCGGCGGAGAGCCCGAGCGGGGTCTGCACGTTGTCGAGCTGGCCGGCGACGTCGATGTGGTGCGGGTCCAGCTGGCTGCGCTCGGCACCGGTCAGCACCCGGGCGGTGGTCGCGCCGCCGGCGCTGGCCACCGCCTGGCGGACCGCGTCGACGGGGCCGAAGGCGGCCAGCACGCCGACGGCGGGGCAGAAGCGGGCGGCCTGCGCGTCGGTGAAGAAGACGGCGTGCTCGAACGGCTCCGCCTCGGTGACGCCGGAGACGGTCGCGCTGTGCAGGCCGTCGGCGGTGACGTACTGGACGCGCCGGCCGACCTGGTCGGGGCTGCCGCCGCCGATGACGATCTGCTCGTCGGTGGTCGGCGCCGAGCCGGCGGTCAGCCGGTAGCCGCCGAGCTCCGCACTGGACCAGGCGCGTCCGACCTGGTCGTGCGGGCCGTCCGCGAGCTGGGCGTAGAAGGTGCGGTCCTCGACCGTCCGGCCGGTGGCGGCCACCGCGGCGATCAGCTCGGCCGGCAGGCCCTGCTGCTTGGCCACCGGGGTCGGGGAGACGTCGCCGTCGTCCCGCCTGAAGTCCAGGGTGTGGAAGGCGGACACCAGGACGGGGGCCTGCGAGAAGCGCTGGCGTTCCTGGTCGGGGATGTCCGAGGTGGCGGCCATGACCAGGATCGAGGTCGCCATCAGGGCGACGCCGCAGGCCAGGGCGACGAAGCTGCCGACGAACGAGGCCCAGCGCAGCTTGATGGTGGCGAGGGCGAGGCTCAGCATGCCACGGCCTCCAGCGCGGTCATCCGGGCGGCGACCTGCTCGGCGGTGGGCCGCTCCAGCGAGCCGGCCAGCCGGCCGTCGCGGAGGAAGACCACGCGGTCGGCGTAGGAGGCGGCGACCGGGTCGTGGGTGACCATGACCACGGCGCGGCTGGGCTCGTCGGCCATGGAGCGCAGCAGGGCCAGGACCTCGCGGCCGCTCTTGGTGTCCAGGGCGCCGGTCGGCTCGTCGGCCAGCAGCACCGCGGGGCGGGTGATCAGCGCGCGGGCGATGGCCACCCGCTGCTGCTGGCCGCCGGAGAGCTCGCCCGGCCGGTGTCCGGCCCGCTCGGCGAGGCCGACCACGGCCAGCGCGGCGGTCACCTCGGAGGGCGCGGGGTGCCGGCCGGCCAGCTTGGCCGGGAGCGCCACGTTCTGCGCCGCGGTCAGGGCGGGCAGCAGGTTGAAGGACTGGAAGACGAAGCCGATCTTCTCCCGGCGCAGCACGGTCAGGTCGTTGTCGCGCAGGCCGCCCAGGGCGGTGCCGTCGACCCGCACCTCCCCCTGGTCGATCGGCTCCAGGCCCGCGGCGGACCGCAGCAGGGTCGACTTGCCGGAGCCGGAGGGGCCCATGACGGCGGTGAAGGTCCCGAAGGGGAACCCGACACTCACGTCGTCCAGGCCGACGACCGGCTCGGGTCCGCGTCGGTAGGTCCGGCAGACCGATCGGAGTTCAACGGCAAAGTCCGTGGCGTTCATAGTCTCAGCCCATCAGTCGGGGTGGGTGCGGCTCAATGGCCTGGGATTCAGTCCCGGGGTATGGCTGGCTACACCCCCGGTGGCACGGGGCGGCCGGCCCGGCCCGCGAGGACGGGGATGCGGCGGGTTGGGTTTCCCCGGGGCGCGCCACCGGCGTTCCCGCCCCGGGCCGGACGCCGACGCTCCCGACCGGGCCGAGCGCCGCCGGCCCCGGGTCCGGGTCCGGCGGCGGCCGGTGTCAGGAGAGCAGGGCGGGATCGACCCAGCCGTGCTGGAGCGCCATCATCCCGGCCTGGAACTTCGTCTTGGCGCCCAGCTGGGCGGCCAGCTCGGCGGTGCCGCGCCGTACGGTGCGGACCGAGACGCCGAGCCTGCGGGCGATCATCTCGTCGGTGGCGCCCTTGGCCAGCAGGACCAGGATGGCCTGCGATCGCGGGGACAGTTCGGGCTGTTCCCGGCCGACCGGAGCCTCCGGCTCGGAGGCGACCGGCAGGGAGCTCTGCCAGACCCGCTCGAACAGTTCGCACAGCGCGCCGACCACTCCGTGGCCGCGCAGCACGAGGGCGCCCCTGCGGGTCTCCTCGGGGTCCACCGGAACAATAGCGGTGGACCGGTCATAGATCACCATGCGCGGCGGAAGCGTCGGCGCGACGCGCACCTGGGCGCCCTGCTCCGTCAGCCAATGAGCATACGCAATGGTGTTGTTGTCGTTCTTGATGCTCTCCAGGTAGATCGAGCGCAGCCGGACCCCGCCGCGCAGCACCCGCAGGTCCAGCGGGCGGCTGGCCTCGATGTTCGCCTCGGACATCACCCCCGAGGTGACGAAGCCCAGCACCTCCTCGGTGCAGCCGGTCGCCAGCGACTCGATCCGCAGCCGGATCGAGTCGATCCCCTCCAGCACCTCGACGTCCGCGCTCTTGCGGGAGGACCTGGTCAGGTTGGCGTACTCGGCGACCACCTCGACGAGGTCGCGGCGGCCCTGCTCGATCTCCAGCAGGCGCCGCTGGAGCTCGGCCTCCCGGCGGTCGAGCAGGTAGCGCAGCCCGACCTCCGGTTCCACCGGCTTCAGCACGCCCGGGTCCTGCCAGGACGGTCTCAGCAGCGCGAGGCGGGCGAGCTCGTCCAGGGAGGACCGCACCCGGGCCTCGGTCCAGCCGAGCCGGCCGGCGATGTCGGCGGGTCCGCTCTGCGGATCCTTGAGCATTTCTTTGTAGACCGAACCGGCCTCGGCACCGAGGCCCAGCTTCTCCAGCATTGCCGTGAATCCAATTGTCCAGGGAGGGTTGTCTGATGGGCCGTCAAGAATCAGTCGACATTGGACAGTCGGAATGCGAAGAGGCTGGACACAGGCGCGGTCTGATCACGCGAAGCAGGTCTGACATGGTGAAACGTCCCCCGAGGAATCTCTGAACTTCTTCACACGGGGGCCTTGAATATGGCTGCCCCCCGGCTGGGCCGAGCCACGGAAATGTCACTCCCTGCACGCCCCCGGTCGAGTTTCTGTCATCGAATGACATGAAGTCAAGTAATGGACACCCAGGGTGGCGGAAGGGCATTTTTCGGCCACCGCAAACCACTCGATATAAGCAATCGTGATTTCCACCACGCCCCGGACCGCCCCGATCCGGGGCCCGCGCACCCCTCGTGACCTGCGCCGGAAGGCACGCCGACGGCCGGATCCGGCGGTATAGAGCGTCTATAGCGGGCCACCGCAGACTTCCCGGGCAGTCGGACGAGTGTGCGGGCAGCCGGCCCGCCCAACAGCTCGGCCGTCCCGTGCATCCAGCCGCCCATGGCGGCACCGGCCTCAACCGACCTGGGAGCGTCATGGCTGAGCAGATTGTCGACGAGCAGAGCTACCTC
>NZ_JBHWUI010000297.1:0-5256 GCF_042737525.1 Kitasatospora sp. NPDC059973
TTTTTTATATGAGACAGCCCGGTGGGGGTCGGCCGCGCGCCGTGCCGCGCGGCCGCCGTCGGAGGCGTCCGGGCCCCCGACGGCGGGGAGGATCGTCGTCCTGTCTTCGCTGTTCACCTGGGCACACTTCCTGTTCGGGCCGGCCGGTACGGGTGCCGACACCTGGGAGACCCCCCGGCGGCGCGCCGATAACAGAAAGTACGAACGAATTTCCGATGCTCCGGCCTGGGACCGATCGGGCCGGTCGGACCGGGGGGACCGAGGCTTCCGGAGCCTGTCAGCCGGCGGCGTCCGGCGCCATGGCGTAGGTCACGAACATGGTCCGGATGGGGACCTGACCGTCCGTGCCGCGGGCCCGGTGGCCGTCGTCGCCGGTGCTCCACCGGACGGCGTGCCGGCCGCGCCCGGCGGCGATCGCCCTGAGCCGGGCGAGCGGCGCCTCCACCGCAGCGCCGACCCGGACGTCCGCGGGGCATGACGGGCCGTCGGATCCCGTCCACTGGACGGTACGGCCAAGAACCCCGGCCGGCGCACTACGCGGTGGCGCAATCCCTCCGGCCACGCCCGGGGCGTGTCCTGCGATCCGGAACGGGCCGCGTCGCGGATGCTGGAGCCTCCCCGCCCGATCCGTTCGCCGGTCCGATCCGTGCCTCCCGCGTCCCGGTCGGCCCCGGTACCACCTCCGGCCCGCGCTCGGGTCCGGCCGGTTCTCGGGCCCGGCCGGTTCTCGGGTGCGATCGGCGCCGAGCCCCCATCGAGGAGCCCCCATGCTGCTCCGGCACCTGGCCCTGACCTCCCGCGCCGTGGCGGGCGAGCCCGGCCGCCGGGCCAAGACCACGCTGCTGGCGGACTGCCTGCGCGAGCTCGGCCCGGCCGAGGCCCCGGCGGCGGTGGCCCTGCTCTCCGGAGAGGCCCACCGGTTGCGCACCGGCATCGGACCGGCGGCCCTGCGCGTCCTGCCGCCCGCCGTCGCCGAGCCGTCCTGGGGCGTCCGGGAGACCGAGCAGGCCCTGGAGGCCATCGCCGCGGTGCACGGCCCGGGCGCCAGGGCCGAGCGGCAGCGGCTGCTGGCCGAGCTGTTCGGGCGGGCCACCGAGGTCGAGCAGGCGTTCCTGCGGGCGGTGCTGGTCGGCGAGCTGCGCCAGGGCGCGCTGGACGCGGTGGTGGCCGACGCCGTCGCCCAGGCCGCCGGCGTCCCGGCGGCGGCGGTGCGGCGGGCGCTGATGTTCCGGGGTTCGGCCCGCGCGGTCGCCGAGGCCGCGCTGACCGGCGGCGTGCCCGCCCTGGAGGCGTTCCGGCTGGAGGTCGGCCGCCCGGTCCGGCCGATGCTGGCCGCCTCGGCACCGGACGTCGCCGCCGCGCTCGACCGGATCGGCCCGGCCACGCTGGAGTGGAAGCTGGACGGCATCCGGATCCAGGTGCACCGGGACGGCCGGGACGTCGCGGTGTTCACCCGGAGCCTGGACGACATCACCGCCCGGGTGCCCGAGGTGGTCGAGGCGGCCCTCGCCCTGCCGGTCCGCTCGGCGGTGCTGGACGGCGAGGCGATCGCGCTCGGCCCCGACGGCCGCCCCCGGCCGTTCCAGGAGACCGCCGCGCGGACCGCCTCCCGGCAGGACCCGGACCGGCTGCGCGCCGAAGTGCCGCTCAACGCCTACTTCTTCGACCTGCTGCACCGCGACGGCGTGGACTTCGTGGACCGGCCTGGGCTGGACCGCTGGGCGGCCCTCGACGAGTCGGTGCCGGCCGCCCTGCGGGTGGCGCGCACCGGGACGGCGGACCGCGAGGCCGCCCTGGCCTTCTTCCGGGACACCCTGGCGCTGGGCCACGAGGGCGTGCTGGCCAAGGACCCCGCGGCCGGCTACGCGGCCGGCCGGCGCGGAGCCGGGTGGATCAAGGTCAAGCCCCGGCACACCCTGGACCTCGTGGTGCTCGCCGCCGAGTGGGGCAGCGGCCGACGGCACGGCTTCCTCAGCAACCTGCACCTCGGCGCCCGGGCCGCCGGCGAGCCCGGCCTCGGGCCCTGGGTGATGCTCGGCAAGACCTTCAAGGGCCTGACCGACGAGACGCTCGCCCGCCAGACCACCGAACTCCTCGCCCGGGAGGTCGAACGGGACTCGTACACCGTGCGGGTACGGCCGGAACTCGTCGTGGAGATCGCCTTCGACGGCGTCCAGCGCAGCCCCCGCTATCCCGCCGGGCTGGCCCTGCGGTTCGCCCGGGTGCTGCGCTACCGGCCCGACAAGAGCGCGGACGAGGCGGACACCGTGGCCACCGTCCGGGAGATCGCCGCGGCGGAGGGGCTCAGCGAGGCCGGACCCGTCTCGGAAGGGTGATGACGGTCGGTCAAACCGCCTTTGCCAGAGCTTTGTTCGGGTTGAGCGTGGAATCGGCCATTCTGCACGAGTATGGCGACGCACCCTTCGTGTGCGACAGAGCGACGGCTACGTTGGCGTGGACGGCGGGGGGCGGTCGGCCCGGGCGATCCGGTGCCACACCACTGAGAGGTGTCCGTACATGCAGGTGAGCATCGACCAGGACCGCTGCTGCAGCTCCGGCCAGTGCGTCGTCACGGCGCCGGAGGTCTTCGAACAGGACGACCACGACGGCCTGGTGAGGCTCCGTCTGACCGTTCTGCCGCCGGCGCGGTTCGCCGACGTGCGGCTGGCCTCCGAGCTCTGCCCGGGCGGCGCGATCACCGTCGCCGAGGAGGCTCCGGAGAGAGACCGGGAGCAACCGGGCCCCGCGGCCGGTTAGGGCCCGCCGCCGGGCCGGTGCTCCCGCCCGCCCCGGGCCGCCCGCCGTCCTCCTTGAGCGTCCGGCCTCCTTGAGCGTCCGCCCTCCTTGAGCGTCCGTCGCCCTCCTTGACCACCCGCCGGGCCCGACCGGTCCGGCGCCCCCACCGGCCGCCGCCCACGGCGGCCTTCCCCACGTCACCCGGCATCCGGTTCCCGGCCGCCGGACGGGCCCGCGTGTCCACCCCCCGGGGCCCGCCGCCCGTCCGCTGCCGCCCGCCCTGCCGCCCATCGCTCCGCCACGCGAGGAGACCCCACCTTGACGAGCACGCCCACCGCCCCCGCCCCCGCCCCGCTGCTGCCCGCCCCGCACGACGGCGTCTGCCCGTTCAGCCCGCCCCCCGTCTACACCGAGGCCGCCCGCGCGGGCACCGTCACCCGCGCCGCGCTGCTGGACGGCTCCTCCTGCTGGCTGGTGACCGGCTACCACGAGGTCCGCTCGCTGCTCTCCGACCGCCGTTTCAGCGCGGACGTCCGCCGTCCGGAGTTCCCGTCCTTCACCCCCGGCCGGCGGGCGATCCTCGCCGCCAACCCCAACTTCCTCCGCCTCGACGACCCCGAGCACTCCCGGCTGCGCCGCATGGTCACCGGGGACTTCCTGGTCAAGCGGGTCGAGGCGATGCGCCCCGAGGTCCAGCAGATCGTCGACGAGGCCCTCGACCGCATGACCGCGTCCGGTGCCCCCGCCGACCTGGTCGGCGACTTCGCGCTGCCGGTGCCCTCCCTGGTGATCTGCCTGCTGCTGGGCGTCCCGTACGAGGACCGGCAGATGTTCCAGGAACTCAGCCGCGTCCTGGTCAGCACCACGGTGGAGGAGGCCGAGGTGCGCCGGGCCCAGACCGAGCTGCTCGACTACCTCGGCGGCCTCGCCGCGCAGAAGCGGCGCCGCCCCGGCGACGACATCCTCAGCCGGCTCGCCGCCCGCGACGACCTCAGCCTCCGCGAGATCGCCGCCACCGGCATGCTGCTGCTGGTCGCCGGCCACGAGACCACCGCCAACATGATCGGACTCTCCACCCTCCTGCTGCTGCGCCACCCCGCGCAGGCCGCGCGGCTGACCGACCCGGCGGCCGTCCCCGGCGCGGTCGAGGAGCTGCTGCGCCACCTCACCATCATCCACATGGGGCTGCCCCGACTGGCGCTGGAGGACGTCGAGCTGGGCGGCGTCCGGATCCGGGCCGGCGACGGGGTTGTCGCGATGCTCTCCACCGCCAACCGGGACGAGGAGCTCTTCGGCGCCCCCGGCCACCTCCCCGCCGACGAGCTGGACGTGGACCGGGACGCCCGGCGCCACCTCGCGTTCGGCTTCGGCGTGCACCAGTGCCTGGGCCAGCCGCTGGCCCGGGCGGAGCTCCAGATCGCCCTCGCCACGCTCTTCCACCGGCTGCCCGGGCTGCGGCTCGCCGTGCCGGAGAGCGAGCTCACCTTCCGTTCGGACGCGTTCATCTACGGCCTGAAGGCACTGCCGATCGCCTGGTGAGACCCGCCACCGGAGCGGATCCACGCCCCGGAACGGGCATGACGCGGGCGCGGCCGGGCAGAAGGGGTGACGCAGGCACCCGTCCGGTCCGGCCGATCCGGTCGGCCGCGACCGCGGAGCCCGGTCGGCCCCGGCGCACGGGCTCCCGGGCTCGGTTGGCCGCGGCGCGGGCACCGAGGCAGGCTGGAGGGGCGAAGCAGGAGCCCGGCCCGGCGGCCGGCCCGCACCACGGCAGGCTGTGGTGCTCTCGGGCGACCCCGGCCGGCCGAGGAGACGGAGCCCGCGATGACCGATATGAGCGCACGGTCCGAGGTGAGCGTCGATCGGGAGGAGGACATCCGCGCGGCCGACCCCGAGGAGGGCATCACCTCGATGCAGAACCAGCACGCGCAGGACACCTCGCAGGCGGAGGGCGCACCTCTGGAGGAGCCCGAGGCGTACAGCTGACCTTCCAGGACGAAGGATCTCTGACCTTCCAGGACGAAGGATCTCCACGAGGCCGCCCGCCGGACGGGCGGCCTCCGCGACCGCGGGTGTCGCTGCCCGCTCGGCGGCGGCCCGGCGGGGAAGGATGGGCGCATGAGCGAGCAGCAGCAGAGCGCATCAGCGGCGCAGGGCGGACGGCCGACCGGGAGGCCCGGGGACCCGCGGGCGTCCTGGGCCACCTGGACCACTCAGTCGATCATCAGCGGACCGGGCGGAGTCACCACCGCCGAGGTCGGCCCGATCTCCGGTGACCTCACCGTGCACACCACGTGGGTGGACGGCGAGGCCCGGCTGACCGTGCAGTACACCGGGGCGCTGGACTGGTACACCGTGGCCGGCAGCCCCGTGCCGGCGACGGACGAGATCACGGCGCGGGCAATCCACCAGGCCATGGTCAACACCGTGAAGACCGGGCGCGGGGCCTCCGCCCCGCAGGCGCCCGGCGTCTGAGGCGCACACGGGGGTGACCCCGCTCCCGGGTGCCCGGGAGCGGGG
>NZ_JBHWUI010000298.1:0-5234 GCF_042737525.1 Kitasatospora sp. NPDC059973
CGCCGGCCGCGGCCGCGGCCGGCGGAGGCTTCCTGGACTCCGTGCGTCAGGCGTGGAAGGTGCTGCGGACCTCCCGGGCCCTGGGACCGCTGATGGTCCAGGGCGTGGCGATCTTCACCCTGGCCCGGATCTGCCAGGTCAACCTGTTCCAGCCGCTGCTGCTGGCCAGGGCCGTCCCGGTCGCCGACCACGGCGCGGTGCTCTCCGCGATGACGGTGGCCGAGGCGCTGGGCTCCTCCCGGCCCGGCTGGATCCGGGCCAGGCTCTCGGACACCGCGGCCGTGACCGTGCTGAGCCTCGTGATGGCCGGATCGCTGGCCGCCACCGCCCTGTCCGGTGCGGCGGCGACCATCGCGTGGCTGTGCGTGTTCGCCGCCGCCACCGGCCTCGCCTACCCGGTCCAGCGCTACCTGATCAACGCGGCCATCCCGCCGACCCCCTACCGGGCGACCCTGCTGTCCCTGGAGTCGATCATCGACCGCGGGGTGTGCGCCCTGGTGGCGCTCGCCGTCGGCGCCTACCTGGCGGCGGACCGGCTCGACGCGCTGCTCCTGCACGCCGCCCTGGGCACCTGCGTCCTGCTGGGCGCCGTCGCGGTGGCGCTGCGGCTGGTCCGGCGCCGCCCCGGTCCGGGAGCGGACACCGGCACCCCGTCGGACCGGGCGCTGTCCCGGTAGCCGCTCCACCGCGTCCGTCCCGGCAGTGTCCGTGCGGCGAACGGGCGGCGGGGGCGGCGGCGGGGCCGACCGGACGACCGGACGACCGGACGCCCGGGCCGGCCCGGGTCACGCCCCCGAGGGGCCGGTCCAGTCGGCCGGCACGTGGCCGAGGCGCACGCGCTGCGGGTGGTCGCCGACCGGTACGGAGACGGTCTTTTGTCCAGTCGCGAAGTCGATCGCGGTGACCTGGTCGGCGCCGCTCTCGGAGATCACGCAGGCCGTGCCGTCGCCGTTCACGGTGGCCCAGTACGGTTTCGAGGCGGGCACCAGCGGGCCCTCCTGGAGCGTGGCCCGGTCGACCACGGTCGCGTAGTCGTCCATGGTGCCGGCGACACAGAGCTTGTCACCGGCCGGGCTCATCGACAGGCCGTGGTGGCGCGAGTCGTTGACCCAGGTGGTGCGGTCCTCGCTGGTCGCGGGGTTCTTCGGCAGGGTCTTGACCCGGGTGATCCGGTCGGCGGCGACGTCGTACTCGACCAGGCCGTTGAAGAAGGACACCTGGAAGTAGAGCGTCGACCCGTCCGGGGTGAACGCCGCCGGGCGGATCGCGTCGGAGAGGTCCGAGCGGCCGGCGGCGTCCAGCCGCTCCCGCATGTCGATGACCCTGACCGGCGCGAACGTGTCGGCGTCGACCACGGTGATCCGGCGGTCGCCCTTCGTCCAGTCCAGCCACGGCGCGTCGAGGGCGGTGTTGACCTCGCCGATCGACATGTTCCAGATCCGCCGCCCGCCGTCGGTGAAGAGGTTCTCGTGGGGCTTGTCCCCGGTCGCGAACGAGCCGAGTTGCGCGCCGGTGCGGACGTCCAGCACATGGACCGTGTTGGAGGTGGAGGCGGAGACCGCCACGCGGGTGCCGTCCGGGGAGAGCGCCATGTGGTCCGAGCGGTAACCCGACACGGGAAAGCGCCAGTTGATCCGCCCGGTGGCGAGGTCGATGGAGACGACGTCGGCGAAGCTCGGGCGCGAGACGACCACCGCGGACCCGTCCGGGGTGGAGTACATGTCGTCGACGAACTGGTCGTGGCCCTCGCCCGGGCCCAGCCGGATGCCCAGGAAGTAGGCGAGTTTGACGGGGTTGAGGTAGATCTCGGTGAGCCGCTGGTCCTTGTCGGGGACGACGTTGACACGGCCGATCCTGGCCAGGTCACCGGTGGAGCGGATGACGTCCGCGGTGCCGTCCCAGTTGTTGCCGACGAACATCACCTCGCGCAGGGCGCGCACGTGCCCGGGCGCCGGCCCGGCCGTCGCGGCGGCCGGGGCGACGGCGGCGAGGGGCAGGACGAGGGCGGCCGCGAGGGCGCCCACGGCGGCCCTGACGGGCCGGTTCCGGCGGGACGGGCGGGCGTCGGACGATAACGCGTGCGGGGACATCGCCGCTCCTTCGCGCAGACGCGCAGAGTGGGGGGTGGGCGTCGGTCGATTGCGTTACTCGACGGTAGGGAAGGCCCCCTCCTTCTGCCAAGACGTCTGCGCGCACCAATTGGGGAGGGCCACCGCCCGCAGGCGGTGGCCCGGCGCACTCGTCCTGCCCCGGGCCGGAGCCGCACGGCCGCCCCGCCCCCGGCATCCGGGCCGGTGCTCACGCCTCCCGGCGGCGGCGGAAGATGGCGCGGATCGCGAAGACGATCGCGACGACGAGCCCGACGGCGAACAGCACGATCAACAGGATGACGACGAGGACGGCTATGCCGAGCTTCTTGAAGAAGCCGCCCTTCTTCTTCTCCTTCTTGTCGTCGGCCGCGAGTGCGGCGGCCCGGGCCGAGCGGTTCTCGACCGGTTGCGCGACGGCGGGCGCCGCTCCGGCCCCCGCCCGGTCGACGCCGGACTCCGCGGGTCGGGCGACGGACCCGGCCGCGTGGACCGCGGCCGGCGCGGCCGCGGCGACGCCCGGCGAGCCCAGCATCAGGCCGGCCAGAACGAGGGCGGGGACGACTCTCGCGATGATGCGCGACTTCACTGTTCCTCCTGCTGTTTTCCATGGTGTCCTGCGGGCGCGGCTCTCGGCCTGGGCACGCCCCGTCAGAGGCGGGCGTCCGGACAGCGCCCGGTGGCACGACGTCAGGGAGCCTCCGCCACCCCGGCGGCGGCGCCCACCCGCGCCGCCGACGCGGTTCCGGCGGTCGGACCGATCGGCGGTGCCGGCCGCAGCGTTCGCGCTCCGTCACGGCCGCGGTGCTCCCGGCTGCCGATCCGCGTGCGCCGACCGGCACCCCGGGCCAGGACGTGCCCGCCACCGACTCGGCCCTCCGGGCGGAGTCTGAGCGGTGGGACCACGGTCGCTTCCCCCGGAGAACTCGATCGGCACTGCGTCGGCACGGGCGCGTCGGTGTCGCCACCAGGTCGCGCCTCGGCCGGGCCGGTTCGGCCCGCTGCCAGCCAAAATCTACAGGACTGTAGAGGATGGGTGAAACCGGCCGCTCCCGCCGAGGCCCTCACGGCGCCGCCCCGGCCGTGGTGGGCCGGCTGAGGTGGGTTCAGCTGTACGACGGGGCACGGGGGTGTCGGCGGCCGCCGACCCGAAGGGTCACGGCGTACGACGGAGGTGGGGAGCGGGCCCAGGTCCGCCGCCGGGAGGGGGAGTGGCGGCGGACCCTGGGAACCGCACGGGCGTCGCGCGCGGTCCCGACCGGTCCGGGGGGGGATGGCCCCGATCGGGAGGCGCGACGCCCCGCGGCACTTCTGACCCCGATCGCGTGCGGCAAACCCCTGTACCGCGGTCGAGTTCGGAAACCGTCTGCCCGGCGCCGCGTCGCGGCGGGCGCCCGCCCTACCCGGTGCGACGCCGCCGGGATGTGTCGGCCCGGCCGGTGAGCCCTGAGGGCAGAGCCCCAGGGCGCCGGACGCCTCCGCTCACCGGTGGGGAGAGCCGCAGGTGTCGGCGCCCCTGAAGTACGCGCCGTGGCAGGGGAGTCGGGCTTCGCCGGCGGCACCGGCAGAAGCTCGCGGCCGTCCCACGGCCCGCGGGCCGCGTCCCGCCCCGGGGGCCGTTGGCCCCGGCCGGGCCCGAGCCTAGGCTGTCCGCATGCATCCTCGCCTCGGTGAAGACCTCGCCCGACTGCCCGAACTCCTCGACGCGGTCGGCGATCGCGCCGCGCACGTGCTCGCGGGCCTCGCCGACCGGCCGGTGGTGACGCCCGGCGCGCCCGGGCCCGTGGAGCCGCTGCCCGACGAGGGGAGCGGCACCGACGGCGCGCTGAAGCTGTTCGCCCAACGCTGGGAGCCGGGGTTCAGCGGCAGCGCCGGCCCCCGTTACCTCGGCTTCGTCACGGGCGGGGCGACCCCGGCCGCGCTCGCCGGAGACTGGCTGACGGCCGCCTTCGACCAGAACGTCAGCAACCGGACCGGCTCGGCCGCGGCCGACCTGGAACAGGAGACCATCGGCTGGCTCCGCGGCCTCTTCGGCCTCGGCGAGGCCCATGCGGGCGTCTTCGTCAGCGGCGCGACGACCTCGAACCTCGTCGGCCTCGCCGTCGCCCGTGAGTGGGTGGGCGAGCGGCGCGGCGTCAGCGTCACCCAGGACGGCCTCGCCGCCCTCGGGCCGGTCGACGTCCTGTCCGGCGCCGCGCATTCGAGCATCGGGAAGGCGCTGTCCGTACTCGGACTCGGCCGGGGCGCCCTGCGGCAGGTGCGGACGATGGACGGGCGGGAGGCGGTCGACGTGGCCGCGCTCGCCGACGAACTCGCGGCCCTGGACGGGCGTCCGGCCGTGGTGGTCGCCAACGCCGGCACGGTCAACACCGTCGACTTCGACGACCTGCGGGCGATCGCCGCGCTGCGCGAGCGGTACCCGTTCTGGCTGCACGTCGACGCCGCGTTCGGTGCCTTCGCGGCGCTCTCGCCGGCCCACGCGCACCTGGTCGACGGTCTGGACGCGGCCGACTCGGTCTGCGTCGACCTGCACAAGTGGCTGAACGTCCCGTACGACGCGGCCGTGCAGTTCACCCGCCGCCGGGACCTCCAGGTGGCCGCCTTCCACAACGCCTCGCCGTACCTCGGCGCCCCGACCGGCGACCCGGACCCGGTGCACCTGGCCCCGGAGAACTCCAGGCGGCTGCGGGCCCTGCCGGCCTGGTTCGCGCTCACCGCCTACGGCCGGGCGGGCCACCGGGAGATCGTGGAGCGCAACTGCGCCGAGGCGGCCCGGCTGGGCGCGTCCCTCGCCGCGGATCCGGCCTTCCGGCTGCTCGCGCCGGTGCGCCTCAACGTGGTCTGCTTCACCCTCGCCGGGCGGCCCGCGCAGCAGGACGTCGACGCCCTGCTGCGCCGCGTCGCGGCCTCCGGGGAGGCGTTCCTGACACCGACGGTGTACGACGGGGTGCCCGCGGTCCGCGCCGCCTTCAGCAACTGGCGCACCACCGCGACCGACACCGGCCGCGTCCTGGCGGCGCTGCGCGCGGCGGCCGGCGCGAGCTGACCGGCCGCGGTCGGGTGTCGGCGCCGGTGGTCCGCACCCCGGTACCCGACGCCCCCGACACCCCGGAAGGCCGCGGCCCGTCCACCCCACCCGGGGTGGAC
>NZ_JBHWUI010000299.1:0-5114 GCF_042737525.1 Kitasatospora sp. NPDC059973
GGGGCGGTGACCGGAGTTCCGGTCACCGCCCCCTCGGTCGTGCCGCGGGCCCTACGGCTTGATGCGCACCACCTGCGGGTCGTGGTCGCTCGCCTGGACGGCGAACTCGCTGTTGATGTGCACCACGTCGTACTTGGCGTACCCGACCTCGGGGCTGACCAGGACGTGGTCCAGCACCTGCGAGTTGCCCTGGTAGACGTAGGAGTACTGCTCCTTCTCCGGCAGCTCGTTCACCAGGTCGCGCAGCACGCCGTCCTTGGTCAGCGCGGCCAGCGCGGGCGAGAACTGGTAGTCGTTGAAGTCACCGAGCGAGACCACCTTGGCCTCCTTGTCGGCGGCCAGCAGCTTGGCGACGAAGGCCTGCTCGACCGTGGCCTGCTTGAGGCGCTGCACCTCGGAGCTGCGGGCCGGGGCCTGGAAGCGGCTGTCGATGCCCTGGTCGCCGCCCTTGCTGTTGAAGTGGTTGGCGATGACGAAGACCTTCTTGCCGCGGAAGGAGAACTGGCCCACCAGCGGCTTGCGGCTGTTCACCCAGGCCTCGTCGGCCGGGGCGATCCGGCCGGGCGAGGCGGTCAGCGCGGTGGCCGCGCCGGTGCCGGCCACGTCCACCGCGGCGGTGGCGCTGCCGCCGGCGATGTCGGTGAAGGAGACCCGCTGCGGGTTGAAGAGGAAGACCTGGCGGATGTTGCCGCCGGGCTCGCCGCCGTCCTTGCCGTCCTGCGGGTCGATCGAGCGCCAGTCGTACGCCGGACCGCCGGCCGCCTTGATGGCGGCGACGAACTTGGCGACGGTCTGGCTCGCGTCCACCGTGCCGTCGCTCTTGGCGCCGTTGTTGTCCTGGATCTCCTCCAGGGCGAGGACGTCGGGCGAGCGCAGGTTGGTGACCACGGCCTGGGCCAGCTCGGCGAACTTGGCGTCCGGGTTGCCGGGCGCCAGGTTCTCCACGTTGTAGGTGGCGATGGTCAGCTCGCGGTCGGCCGGCTGCGCGGTCACCTCGCGGGCCAGGTGGTTGTCCTGGAGCGCGCCGAGGGTGCCGGCGACCAGGGTGTAGCCGCCGAAGCTGTTGTAGTCCAGCGGGCCGTCGGTGGTGCCGGCCAGCACGTCGCCGACGTTGGCGACCGGGAACGGCTGCTGGGCGACCGGCGCCTGCTGCTGCACCATCAGGCGGCCGACGTTCGGCTCCTCGTACGACTCGTACAGCACGCCGCCGCGCCGGCTCCTCTGGTCCTGCTTGTCGGCCGCGACCCAGAGCTCGTTGTACTTGTCGGTCGCCTGGATCACCCGGACGTCCTTGACCTGGACGCGCATGCCCTCCAGCGACTCGTAGAAGTCCAGGGTGTACTTCTCCGGCTGGAGCGGCAGGGACTCGACGGTGCCGCCGGCCGGGGCCTGCGGGGTGTAGGTGCCGGGGATGTTGCGGGTGTCGACCTCGACCGCGGCCGGCAGCGGGTTGCCCGAGGAGAGCACGGTGACGGCCGGGCCGGTGAGCTGGGTGAGCGACTGCGAGCCGCCGTTGAAGTTCGGGTAGTACTCCGTCACCTTGCCGGTGACCAGCACCGAGTCGCCGACCTTGACGGTCGGGTTGGCGCTGCCGGTGTAGACGAAGACGCCCTCGCTGGTGGCCGGGTCGGCGTCCGGGTTCGGGTCCTGGATCCAGAAGCCCTTGGAGCCGTAGCCGCGCACGCCGGTGACGATGCCGGGCACGCCCGCGACCGTCTTGCCGGTCCGGCTCGACAGCCGGGTGGTGCCCTGGATGTCGTGGATCCGGACGGTGCCCGGCTCGGTCGGGCCGGTCGGGGTGGAGCCCTCGGCGACCTCGCCCTTGCTGTTGGTCGGGCTCGGGGCGCCGGCGGCGAGGTCCGCCGCGTTGTCGTCGGTGTCCGGGAGGCCCGCCTTGCGGGCCACCGAGGCGGTGTTGGAGGCACCGGCGGCGGCGGCCGAGCCCTCGTGGACGACGGCGGTGCCGAAGCCGACCAGGTCCCGCACGCGCGGGTCGGCGGCGCAGTCGGCGGCGGTCCTGCAGGTCAGCGGGTCGGTGCCGCGGACCAGTGCGACGGTGCCGCTGGTGCCCGACAGGGCCAGCGAGCCGGCCGCGTCCGGGGTGGGCAGGTCGACCGTGCCGGCCGCGCCGGCCGCCTCGGCGACCAGGTAGCGGGTGCCGGGGGCGATCGCACCGGTCAGCGGGGTGACGCCCCACTGGGAGTTCGCGCCGGGCGTGCCGGATATGTACTGCACGCTCCAGCCGTCCAGGCCGAAGGCGGCGCCGCCCTTGTTGGCCAGCTCGATGAAGTCGTTCTTCAGCGTGGCACCCGAGTTGCCACCGCCGCCGTACACCTCGGCGATCACCGCGTCGGCCGAGGGCGCGGCCACTGCGGCCGGCAGCGGGACGAGCACCAGCGAGACGGCCAGGCCGGCCGGAAGGAGGGTCGCGCGGAGCAGGGTGCGGCGCGACCGCGGGCGGGAAGCGGGGGAGGTGGTCACCTGGACGGGACTCCTTGGTTCGTCGTGGCGCGCAGCGGCACGGCAACGGGGGTGGCACGAGTGGCCCGGCAGTCGTGGGGCTGCCGGGACGTGAGGGTGGGTCAGACGGGCGCGAGTGCGCTACCCGCGTAGAGGCGCGGGCCCGGGGATCCTGGACGGCCCCCCGCAGCGCCTTAAGATACGCGCGTAGAAAATGACGCGACAAGACCTCGGCGGTGAACAATCGAGACCGTCGGCGAGATCACACCCGAAGCTGTGACGCGCGCGACAGGTCGGGCGCCCGGCGGGGTCCCGCCGCCGCCCTGACGGTCACTCCCGGGGCCGAGGGGATGCCGCTCCCGGCGGACGGGCCGCCCCGGCAGATCGTCACCGTGGGGGCCGCACCCCCGACCGCCGCTACAGCCAGCCGCGCTGAGCGGCCTTCAGGCCCGCCTCGAACCGGCTGCCCGCGTCCAGCCGCTCCATCAGCGCGGCCATCTGCCGGCGCACCGTCCGCACCGAGACCCCGAGCCGCTTGGCCGCCGCGTCGTCGGTGAGCCCCGTGGAGAGCAGCCGCAGCAGCTCCCGCTCACCGGCGCTCAGGCCCGTTCCGGCGTCCTCGGCCCGGTGGGTGCCGAGCGGGACGGCCGTCTCCCAGGTCTGCTCGAAGAGCGCGACCAGCGAGGCGACGATGCCCGGCTCCTCGGTGCACAGGGCGCCGAGCCGGGTGTTCTCCGGGTCGATCGGCACCACGGCGGTGGAGCGGTCGAAGACCAGCATCCGGGGCGGCAGCACCGGCGCGGTGCGCACCCGCCCGCCGAGACCGGTCATCCACTGCGCGTACCCGAGGGTCTCCGGGTCGTTGCGGACGCTGTCCTGGTAGATGGTGCGCAGGCTCACCCCGCGCACCAGGGCGTCCTCGTCCAGCGGCCGGGAGGCGGCCAGGCTGGCCGCGGACTGCGCGCCGCCGGGCATCACCGCGAGGCACTCGGAGGTCAGCCGGGCCGTCAGCACCTCCAGCTTGGCCTGGATGGCGTCCAGGCCGACCAGCCGCTCGCCGCCGTCCACCAGGGTGCTGGCGCGCAGCGTCGCGTACTCGGCCACCGCCCGCGCCACGGCCGCCTTGGAGACGGCCAGCTCCTGCTGGCGCCGGGCGAGGTCCTCCTCCTGACGGCGCAGCAGGAGCTCCAGCCCGCGCTCCGGACTGACCGGCCAGAACGCCCCGGGGCGGTCCCGCGAGGCGCGCAGCAGGGTGAGGTCGGCGAGCCGGTCGAGCGCCTCCCGGACGGCGCGTTCGGGCAGCCGGAGCCGCTGGCACAGCTCGACCACGCCACCCTCGGGGTCGGCCAGCATCTCGCGGTAGACGGCCTCCGCGGTGGTGTCGAGGCCCAGCAGTTCCAGCACTTCAATGACCCCTGCTCGTCGCAATGGGATTATCGGGCGATCTGCGGCTCGATCCTTGCGCCGTGGCACCGGCGTCACAAGGCATGATCCGGTCAAGCGACTCGGGTGTACGCCGGCCCCCGGCGGGGAACCACGCCGACAGCCCCGCCGGAACGGTACCGGGGGGTGTCGCCCGAGGGGCACCGGCAGCGGCCCTGGCGAGCGGTACCGCCGCCGCGCCCAGGGCCCCGCCGGCGGACCGGCCGACGCGGGCGGGCCGGCCGGTGGGCGCATCCGCGGGGATTTCGCCAGGAGGTTGCAGCTTGCTGCCTGGCCTGTTGCTGCCCGCCGCCGCCCCTCCCGCCCGGGGGCCGCCACCGGGGAGGATTCCCCGTGCGTGCACCCTCCCCCGCGCTCCAACGCCCCGCGCTCGCACACCTCCCCCGCGCTCTGCCCCTTCGCGCCCTGAACCACTGTGCCCAGAACAGGAACCGCCGTGCCCAAGACCGTCCGGCTGCTCGCCGCCGCCGCCCTCGCACTCTCCCTCGCCGGCGTCTCCGCGCCCGCCTTCGCCGCCCAGCCGGCCGCCGCCACCGCCGTCACCGCCGGCGTGGCCGCCGACACCGGCATCGGCTGGGACCACCCGCTGCCCGCGGCGATCGGCTGGGACACCACCCCCACCGGGAACCCGGGCATCGGCTGGGACTGACCCTTCGGTGTTCCCCGTCCACCTGACCCTCCTGGACGTCTCCGCCGCGCCGACGGGCGAGGCGGGAGCCGCCGACGTCCAGGCAGCCGTGTGGGGGTGCGCGGGGCCGGGCGACGGTCTGGAGCACGTGCGCGCCTGCGCCGTCCCGGGGGGTGTGGGACTGGTGCTGTACGTCCGCGCGCCGGACCAGGGCGTGGCCGAGCTGCGGGCGCTGTCCCTGCTCGACCGCACCCTGGCGGCCGGCCCGACCGGCCGCTTCGCGCCCGCGATGCCCTGACGGCACCGCCGGCGCCGCTTTCCGGCCTTCCGTAGGGGTTTCCACCGATCCCCATCCCTCGGAAATTTGGCCGATTTCGAGCGCTCACCGCTCCGTCCGGGTGCCCGCCACCCGCGCTCCGCCCCCGGGGCGGGTCGGCCGGCCGGTCCGGGCGGGCTCCGGGCCGGCTCCGAGCGGGCTCCGGGCGGGCTCCGGGCGGAGCCGGGACGATGGGGAGAGACGCAGCCGGACACAGACGGACGGAACGAGGAAACGGCGGGCCGGTCCGGGGAGAACCCCGGACCC
>NZ_JBHWUI010000300.1:0-5097 GCF_042737525.1 Kitasatospora sp. NPDC059973
ACTGCAGGGGGGACCCTGTGGGAGAGTAGGACGCCGCCGAACAATCATTCCAAAGAACCCCCCGATCCTTACGGATCGGGGGGTTCTTTGCGTTTCCGGACAAGGCGATCCCGGTCAGCCCGAAGAGGCCCGAAGAGGCCGGGAAAGACCCAAAGAGGCCCGGAGAGGTCCGTAGACCACCGTGCGGCCGAGGGCACCCGGGGCCCGTGGGGCGGCCGGCGGTGCCCCGGCCGGGCCGCTCCCGCCGTCAAAATGCCGCTAAAACTGCCTGATCAGCGGCCGGATCGCTGGAGAATCGCAGGCCACGCCGTAGTCTCCAAGGTGAGGGGAACACGTGTCCGGGGTGGTCCCCCGAACCGGCCGGATCAAGAATGGTGCACATGGGACGCGGCAGGCTGCGGATCTACCTCGGAGCGGCGCCCGGGGTCGGCAAGACGTACGCCATGCTCTCCGAGGCGCACCGGCGGCGGGAGCGCGGCACGGACGTGGTGGTCGGCTTCGTCGAGGACCACGGGCGGCGGCACACCGCGGAGCTCGTGGACGGCCTGGAGGTCGTCCCGCGCCGCGAGCTGGACCACCGGGGCGCCGCGTTCACCGAGATGGACCTGGACGCCGTACTGGCCCGCCGTCCGCAGGTGGTGCTCGTCGACGAACTCGCGCACACCAATGTGCCGGGCTCCCGCACCGCCAAGCGGTGGCAGGACGTCGAGGAGCTGCTGGCGGCCGGCATCGACGTCATATCGGCCGTGAACATCCAGCACCTGGAGTCCCTGGGCGACGTCGTCGAGGGGATCACCGGGGTCCGGCAGCGGGAGACCGTGCCGGACGAGGTGGTGCGGCGGGCCGACCAGCTCGAACTGGTCGACATGTCGCCCCAGGCCCTGCGCCGGCGGCTGGCCCACGGCAACGTCTACGCGCCGGAGAAGGTCGACGCGGCCCTCGCCAACTACTTCCGCCCCGGGAACCTGACCGCACTGCGCGAACTGGCCTTGCTCTGGACGGCCGACCGGGTCGACGAGTACCTCCAGAAGTACCGGGCCGAGCAGGGCATCAAGGGCACCTGGCAGGCGCGGGAGCGGATCGTGGTCGGCCTGACCGGTGGGCCGGAGGGGGCGACCCTGATCCGCCGGGCGGCCCGGATCGCGGCCCGCGGCTCCGGCGGCGAACTGCTCGCCGTCCACATCTCCCGCTCGGACGGACTGGCCGGCTCGGGATCCGGCTCCTCCCAGACGCTGATCGAGCAGCGGGCGCTGGTGGAGAACCTCGGCGGCAGCTTCCACGCGGTGCTCGCCGACGATCCCGCCGCCGGGCTGCTGGACTTCGCCCGCGGGGTGAACGCCACCCAGATCGTGCTGGGCACCAGCCGCCGGCCCGCCTGGCAGTACCTCTACGGCCCCGGCGTGGGCACCACGGTGACCAGGGCCTCCGGCGACATCGACGTGCACATCGTCACGCACGAGCAGGCCGCCAAGGGCCTGGGCCGGGTGCCGATCCGCCGGGTCACCGACCTCGGCCGGTCGCGGACCGTCGCGGGCTGGCTGATCGGCCTGGGCGGCCCGCCGCTGCTGGCCCTGCTGCTGACCCACGTCGACGGCCTCGGGCTCTCCACCGACATGCTGCTGTTCCTGTCCCTGACGGTCTGCGCGGCGCTGGTCGGCGGTCTCTTCCCGGCGATCGGCGCGGCGCTGGTCGGATCCTCGGCGCTGAACTACTACTTCGCCCCGCCGATCCACACCTTCACCATCGACGAGCCGCAGAACATCATGGCGGTGGCGATCTTCACCGCCGTCGGCATCGCCGTCGCGTCCGTGGTGGACCTCGCGGCCCGCCGGACCCACCAGGCGGCCCGCAGCCAGACCGAGGCGCAGACGCTCAGCGCGCTGGCCGGCACGGTGCTGCGGGGCGCGCCGAGCGGGGACGGCGTCCTGACCGCGCTGCTGGAGCAGGTCCGGGAGACGTTCCAGCAGGACGCCGCCGCGTTGCTGGAGCGGCCGGATCCGCTCGGGCCGTGGCAGTCGGTCGCCGCGGCCGGTCCGCGGCCGCCGCTGCGACCCGAGACCGCCGACGTGGACGTCCCGGTCGGCGACACGCTGGCGCTGGTGCTGCGCGGCCGGGTGCTGCCCGCCGAGGACCGCCGGCTGCTCGGCGCCTTCGCCGCCCAGGCGGCCGTGCTGCTGGAACGGCGCCGGCTGGCGGGGGAGGCCGTCGCGGCCCGGCGGGAGGCCGAGGGCAACCGGATCCGCACGGCGCTGCTCGCCGCCGTCTCGCACGACCTGCGGACCCCGCTGGCGGGCATCAAGGCCTCGGTCAGCTCGCTCCGCTCGGCGGACGTCGAGTGGGACGAGGCGGACGAGGCGGAGCTGCTGGAGGGGATCGAGGCGGGCGCCGACCGGCTCGACCACCTGATCAACAACCTGCTCGACATGAGCCGGCTGCAGACCGGCACCGTCACGCCGCTGATCCAGGAGACCGACCTGGACGAGGTGGTGCCCTTCGCCCTCGGCGGCGTGCCGCCGGAGGCCGTCCGGCTGGACGTCCCCGAGACGCTGCCGATGATCCGGGCCGACGGCGGGCTGCTGGAGCGCTCGCTGGCCAACCTGGTCGAGAACGCCGTCAAGTACAGCCCGGCGGGCATGAAGGTGCTGGTCAAGGCCGATGCCCTGCACCCGGTGGGCGGCCGGGGCCGGGTCGAGCTGCGGATCGTCGACCGGGGGCCCGGGGTGCCCGAGGACGCCAAGGAACGGATCTTCGCGCCGTTCCAGCGGTACGGGGACGCGCCGCGCGGGGCCGGGGTGGGCCTCGGGCTCGCGGTGGCGCGCGGCTTCGTCGAGGCGATGGACGGGACGGTCACCGCCGAGGACACCCCCGGCGGCGGTCTCACCATGGTCGTCACCCTGCCGGCCGTGGACCGGCCGCCGGAGCCGGCGGAGCGGGCCGACCCGGTCGAGCGGGCCGGACGGGACGGGCCGGCCGAGCAGGCCGGGGCGCCCGAACGAGCCGAGCGCCCCGGGCCGTCCGGGCACCCCGCGACGGCCGGGCCGGCCGACCGCCCGTCCCCCGTATGACCACCACCCTTCCGACTGCTGTGAAAGGCGGAGCCCGTATGACCCGGGTCCTCGTCGTGGACGACGAACCGCAGATCGTCCGCGCGCTGGTGATCAACCTCAAGGCCCGCAAGTACGAGGTCGACGCGGCCCACGACGGGGCGGGCGCCCTGGAGCTGGCCGCCGCCCGCCACCCCGACGTGGTGGTCCTCGACCTCGGTCTGCCCGACATGGACGGCGTCGAGGTGATCAAGGGCCTGCGCGGCTGGACCAGGGTGCCGATCATCGTGCTCTCGGCCCGGCACGCCTCCGACGAGAAGGTCGAGGCGCTCGACGCGGGCGCCGACGACTACGTCACCAAGCCCTTCGGCATGGACGAGCTGCTCGCCCGGATGCGCGCCGCCGTCCGCCGGGCCGAGCCGGTGGCCGGTGAGGACGACGCGCTGGTGGTCACCGAGAGCTTCACCGTCGACCTGGCGGCGAAGAAGGTCAACCGGGACGGCGCCGACATCCGCCTGACCCCCACCGAGTGGCACCTGCTGGAGGTGCTGGTCCGCAACGCCGGCCGGCTGGTCAGCCAGACCCAGCTGCTCCAGGAGGTCTGGGGCCCGGCGTACCGCACCGAGACCAACTACCTGCGGGTCTACCTCGCCCAGCTGCGTCGCAAGCTGGAGCGGGACCCTTCGCACCCGCGCCACTTCATCACCGAGCCGGGCATGGGCTACCGCTTCGAGGGCTGACCCCGAGGGCGCCCGGCCCCCGGGCCGCCGCCGCGGCCTGCCGCCACGGCTCCCAAAACCGGTACCCTTCCGACATGAGTGGTGACAACAGCAGCGACCAGCCGCAGGGCCGCTTCCGCCGCATGCTCAGCCGGCTGACCTCCTCCACGGAGGAGCTCCAGGCGGAGGAGCTGCGCCAGGAGATCGCGGCGGAGTCGGGCTGCACCCCGATCGCCAGTTGCGGGGACCGTCAACTGGTCACCGTCGCCGGCACCCTGCGAACGGTGACCCTCCGCCCGCGGGCCGGTGTGCCCGCGCTGGAGGCCGAGCTCTTCGACGGCACCGAGGCGCTGGACGTGGTCTGGCTCGGCCGGCGCTCCATCGCCGGCATAGAGCCCGGCCGCCGCCTGGTGGCCAGCGGCCGGATCGGCCACGCACGCGGGCGCCGCGTGCTGTTCAACCCCCGCTACGAACTGCGTCCGGTCGGACACGGGAGCGAATGAGCGTGAGCAACCACTCCGGCGGCGAGCCCGCCGCCCAGCTCGACCTGGTCGAGGCGGCTCCCGGCGAGGAGGAGGCCAGGCAGGCCGCCTCCCGCGAGGCGGCCTCCCGTGAGGCCGCCGACACCGTGATGCAGGCCTTCGGCGGTGTCCGCGGCATGGTCGACATGACGCTGCCCGGCCTGGTCTTCATCGTCACGTACAACATCACCCACCAGGTCCCCGCGGCCGCCTGGGCCGCGCTCGGCCTGAGCGGCCTGTTCGTGGTGGCGCGGCTGGCCCGACGGGAGACCGTCCAGCACGCCTTCAGCGGTGTCTTCGGGGTCGCCATCGGCGCCTGGATCTCCATGAAGACCGGCAAGGCGGAGAACTTCTACCTGCCCGGTCTGCTCTGGAGCGTCGGCTACTGCATCGGCCTGGCCGTCTCGGCACTGGTCCGCTGGCCGATGATCGGGCTGATGCTCGGCCCGATCACCGGCGAGATGTTCACCTGGCGCAAGCAGAACCCGGGCCGGCTCGCGGCCTACACCAAGGCCACCTGGGCCTGGGTGGTGATCATGGGCATCAAGCCGGTGATCCTCTTCCCGCTGTACTTCACCCACAACGTCAACCTGCTCGGCTGGCTGAAGGTCGCCCTGGGCATCCCGCCGATGCTGCTGGCGATGTACGTCACCTGGCAGATCCTGCTGAAGGCGCCGCCGCCCATCAAGGCGCAGCTGGACGAGGAGCCGGCCGGGGACGGGGCCGAGGCGCCGCCGGGCGACCGGTAGCGGCGGCGGAGCCCGCCGCCGGGACAACAGCGGCGGGGCCCGCACTCGGATCCGAGTGCGGGCC
>NZ_JBHWUI010000301.1:0-5042 GCF_042737525.1 Kitasatospora sp. NPDC059973
GGTCGCCGAGGTGCTGGCCGCGCTGGCCGCCGGAGCCGCCCGCCGGGCCGGTCCGCTGCCCGCCGGCCGACCCGGGGAGCTCGCCGCGCTGGCCCGCGCGGAGCTGGCTGACGCGCACGGCCCGCAGGCGCTCGCCCGGCTCACCGAACTCCTCGCCCACGGCGCCGCCGACCCGGCCGACCCGGCCTGCGCCGCCCACCTGCACTGCCCGCCGCTGGCCGTCGCGGCCGCCGCCGACCTCGCGGTCAGCGCGCTGAACCCCTCGCAGGACTCCTGGGACCAGGCCCCCGCCGCGACGGCCCTGGAGACGGCGCTGATCGCCGAGCTGGCCGCCCTGGTCGGCTACGACCCGGCCGGCGCGGCCGGGGTGCTCACCTCCGGCGGCACCGAGTCCAACCTGATGGGCCTGATGCTGGCCCGCGACCAGAAGCTCGACGGCATCGTCGAGCTGGAGGGGATCCCGGCCGGCGTCGAGCCGCGGATCATCGCCTCCCGCGCCGCGCACTTCTCCGTCCAGCGCGCCGCGGCGCTGCTCGGCCTCGGCGAACGCGCCGTCGTCCCCGTCCCCGTCGACCGCGACCAGCGGATGGACCCGGACGCGCTGGCGAGCGCCCTGGCCGGGGCGAGCTGGGCCGGACAGACCCCGATCGCCGTGGTGGCCACCGCCGGCACCACCGACACCGGTGCGATCGACCCGCTGCACGCCGCCGCCGACCTCGCCGCCCGCTACGGCGCCTGGCTGCACGTGGACGCCGCGTACGGGGGCGGCGCGCTGCTCTCGGACCGGCTCGCCCCGCTGCTCGACGGCATCGCCCGCGCCGACTCCGTCTCGCTCGACTGGCACAAGCTCGGCTGGCAGCCCGCCGCCGCCGGGATCTTCCTGGTCCGCCGCGCCGAGACCTATGTCTCGCTCGCCCGCCGGGCCGAGTACCTCAACCCGGCCGACGACGAACAGGCCGGCTACCCCAGCCTGTTGGGCCGCTCGCTGCGCACCACCCGGCGGGCCGACGCCTTCAAGATCGCCGTCACGCTGCGCACCCTCGGCCGCGCCGGGCTCGGCCGGCTGGTCGACGCCTGCCACCGGCTGGCGCTGGACGCCGCCGAGGCCGTCCGGGTGGAGCCGGCGCTGGAGCTGTACGCCGAACCCGTCCTGACCACCGTGCTGTTCCGCTACCTCCCGCCGGGCCGCCCGGGCGCCGGCGCCGCCGATCCGGCCACCGTGGACGCGGTCAACGGCGAGCTGCGCCGGGAGCTGCTGCGCACCGGCCGGGCCGTCGTCGGCCGGACCGAACTCCCGGGCGAGGGCCCCGGGCGGGTCCGGCTGAAGCTGACGCTGCTCAATCCGCACACCAGCGCCGCCGAGGTCGGCGTCCTGCTGGGCCGGGTGGTGCGGGCCGGGCGGGACATCGCGGCCGGCTGACCGCCGCGGCCGGCCGGCTGCCGTGTCCGACCGGTGGGCCGCGGTGTCCGGTCGGCCGGCCCCGGGTCCGGCCGAATTGCCGAGGCAAAGGCAAAGCCTTTTTCGGGGGCGGATGTTGGAGGAATACACAGTGGCGTGCCATGCTGTCCGGGGGATATTCGGCCGCCCCCGGAAAGCCTCCGTGGACATACCTTCCCGGAGGAGTACAGGCTGATTCAGGCCGCCTGGTGATCAGAATCCGCCAACCCCTCGGCAGGGCTTGCGGAGATCCCGAACGGCGGCGGTAACTTCATGTGGTCGCCGCCCCACCAAGAGCACACGACTCCCCGGGGCAGGCCGCCTGACCAGGCGCGCGTCATCAGCATGCGGTGACCCCACCCCCGACTCCGGGTGGACTCCGGCTGCCGTCATGCACTTCTGTGAATCCCCGGTAAAACCGCGTGAACCACCTGAAGCCAGTCCTGTGACCATTCCTGCGAAGCGGAGGCAAGGCATGCGCGAAACCCTCCCGGGTGAACGTGCCACACCCATCGATACGACCGGGTACGAGGCCCTTCCGTTCTCCGACCGCTGCCGCGAGATCTGGCGCCGCGGTGAGCACCTGCTCATCGGTGTCAGTCCCGGGAACAGCTATTTCAGTCACCGCCGAATCGCCGAACTCATCGGGTGGGGGCTGGAGTTCTTCGAACGGATAGACATCGTCCACGCCGATCTGCATGTCGGGGCGCAGTACGAGACCTTCGGTTACACCCCCGAACACGCGCACCGGCGGGCCGCCAAGGAGATCAAGGCCACCGCCCGCCGGATCGCCCGCGGCATCGAGGAGGCCGGCCACCGCGACGCCGTCCGGGCGCACGCGCTCTCCGAGTTCGCCGGCCACCCCGTCTACCGGCGGTTGCACCGGGAGGCCCTCGACGCACTCCGCGCCGACCGGGACTTCGGCGCGGCCGCCGAGGCGATGGCGCGCGGCTTCCTGGCCGCCCGGCTGGACGAGGGGCTGGCGCCTAACGAGCCCCAACTGGCCGCCGGGCTCCGCTACATAGCCGCCGAGCTGCCGTTCTTCCTGGACACTCCGGCGCTGCTCGGCGTGCCCTCCTCGGTGAGCTGCTACCACCTCCAACTCCCGCTCACCCCAGTGCTGTTCGGCCGCTCGGAGGGTCTGCGGGCGGCGCCCGGCCAGGGCTACGCGGTGGTCCGCCCGGCCGCGCCGACGGCCGCCGCGGGCGCCGTCGCCGGGACCCGCGCGGCCTGACCGCGCCCGACCTGACCGCGCCCGACCTGACCCGTGCGGCCCGACCCGGCCGCGCCCGCACGTACCCGCGCCGCGCCCCGCCCGGCCGACCGCCCGCGCGCCCGTGCCCCGACCGGTGCCCGCACACCCGCCCCGCCCTCGTGGGGCCGCCCCCGTACCCGCTGCCCGATCCCAGGGAGTACCCCCGTGACCGACCTCACCTTCCCGCTCTCCCGCCGGGGCGACGTCCTGCCCGAGGAGGCGAACCGGCTGCGCGCCGAGCAGCCCGTCGCCCCGGTCCGCACCATGACCGGCGACCCGGCCTGGCTGGTCAGCAGCTACCCGCTGGCCAAGCAGGTGCTGGAGGACGAGCGCTTCAGCCTCAAGGACACCGCCAACCCCGGCGTCCCCCGCCAGTACGCGCTGACCATCCCGCCCGAGGTGGTCGACAACATGGGCAAGATCAACGGCGCCGGCCTGCGCAACGCCGTCATGAAGACCCTCTCGCCGCGCGCGGACAAGGAGCTGGACGGCTGGCTGCAGGCCGAGGCGCACCGGTTGATCGACGCCCTGGTCGGCCAGGGCGCCCCGGCCGACCTGCGGGACGGCTTCGCCGAGCCCTACTCCGCCGCCCTGCACTGCCGGCTGCTCGGCCTGCCCGCCGAGGACTGGCGGCGGCTGATGGCGGGCATCGACGTCGCCTTCCTCACCAGCCCGGTGCCGTTCGAGGGCTCCGCGCCCAACTGGTACAAGGACCTCGGCTACGTGCGGGAGCGGCTCGCGGCCCAGCCGGCGCCCACCGAGGGCCTGCTGGGCCGGTTCGCCGAACTGCGGCGCTCGCCGGACGCCGCGGACCGGGTCGGCGACGAGCTGCTGGCCACCGTCGCGCTCTCGCTGTTCGGCGCGGGCGCCGTCTCCACCTCCTCGTTCCTGCTGCACGCCGTCATCTACCTGGCCCGGCAGCCCGAGCTGGCCGAGCGGCTGCGCCGGGAGCCCGCGCTGATCGGCCGGGCGGTGGACGAGCTGCTGCGGGTCAACCTGTCGATCGGCGACGCGCTGCCCCGGATCGCGCTGGCGGACGTCCGGGTCGGTGAGGTGCTGGTGAAGGCGGGGGAGCTGGTGCTGGTCCTGGTCGAGGGGGCGAACTACGACCCGGCCGTCTTCCCGGACCCGGAGCGGATCGACTTCGACCGGGTCGACAACCCGCACCTGGCCTTCGGCGCGGGCCGGCACTTCTGCCCCGCCTCGGCACTCGGCCGCACGCACGCCGAGATCGCGATCACGGCGCTGGTCGAGCGCCTGCCGGGCCTGCGGCTGGCCCTGCCGGTCGAGCAGCTGGCGTGGCGGCCCGGGTTCATCAAGCGCCTGCCGGAGCGGCTCCCGGTGCTCTGGTAGCCGGTGCCGGCCGGGCCGGCGGTGCGGCCCGGCGGTCGTGCGGCCCGCAGGCCCGGCCAGCTCCTGGCCCCTACCGGCCGAACAGGACGGCGCGGGCGCGCTCCCAGCACTCCGGGTCGGCGGCGACCAGCAGGCCCTCCTCGCCGCCCGGGGCCTCCGGCCGGTAGGGCTTGCCGTCGAGCCGGGCGGAGACCCCGCCGGCCTCGGTGACCAGCAGCGAACCGGGCGCGTGGTCCCACGGCAGGGTGCGCCAGTAGAGGATGAAGTCCAGCGCGCCGTCGACGAGGTCCGGGTACTCGATCCCGGCCGCGTTGCGGCCCGGGGTGATCTCGCCGAAGCCGGCCGCGGCGTTCGCCTCCAGCGTCCGGCGCAGCTCCGGCTCCAGGAAGCGGCTCTTCAGCGAGCCGCGCCACTCGGTCGGCGGGCCGGCCGCAAGGGGCCTGGTCAGCCGCTCGCCGTTGCACCAGGCGCCGGAGCCGAGCTCGGCGGTGTAGCAGGTGGCGGTGGCCGGCTGCCAGATCCAGGAGGCGACGGTCTGCCCGGACCGGACCAGCGAGGCCATCACGGCGTAGTCGGGGCGGCCGGCGATGAAGTTCGAGGTGCCGTCGACCGGGTCGACCAGCCAGGCGGCGGGCTCCGTGTGCAGGGCCAGCGCGAGCGACGGATCGGCGGACACGGCCTCCTCGCCGACCACCGGGACGGGCAGCAGCTCGCGCAGCCGCCGTTCGATGATCACCTCGGCCTCGCGGTCGGCGATCGTCACGACCTCGCCGGGGGCCTTCTCCATGACCTCGCCGGCTGCCAGCGCGCGGAACCGCGGCTCCACCACCTCGGCGCACGCCTCGGCGAGAATCTCCGCCACCCTGTCCATCAGCACGTTGCGCGCTCCCTTCGCTGGCTACCACTTTCGCACGTCAGTGCGGTGTTGACCTTCGCCAGCCCCCGGAGCGCCCGTCGCGGGCGCCGGGCGGCGGGCCGGGGGACGCGCTCCCGGCC
>NZ_JBHWUI010000302.1:0-5005 GCF_042737525.1 Kitasatospora sp. NPDC059973
GCCCATCGGTCCGCTTCGCGGACCGCTCCTCTCCTTCGTCGAGGACTAACTACTAGGTGAAACCCGCCAAACCGTGCACCCCTGTGGATAACTGACTTTCCGCAGGTCAGACCCGCTTTCAGCCCGATTTGGCCTCGGGCCCCCCTCAAGATCGTTTACCGAACCCGCCAAACCGTGCACCCTTTTTCCACAGGCTCGAAATCGAACACAGAGAGGGGGGTGCACGGTTTGGCGGGTTCGGTTCTGACCTGCGAAAAGGGCATTTCTGACGCATGGTCACATGAAAACGGTTTCTATCTGACTGTTCGAGTAATAGTCACCACGAAAGTTTTGACCCTTACAGAGAACGGGGCTTGACGGTGCATCGGGTGGCGGGTTCGGTGCGTTCTCCCTGGTCAGCCCCAAACCCGCCAAACCATGCACCCTTTATCCACAGACCCGCCCGAAAGACCTACACTCGCGAGAACGGACACACCGGCCCCTTAGGCGCGCGCGGGGGTCACTTGGCATCGGTGGACCCACTCGGCGCGTGCGGCCGTCAGAACGGCGGCTAGGCCCCTTCTCGGGCGCATTGCGGCTCGACCCCCTCCGGCGTGTGGTGCGCAGCGTGGCGGGTTCGGAGGCCGGGCCCGTGCACCCCGTGGCGGGTTCGGTGCGGGGCCGGCCCGGTGCACCGGGTGGCGGGAACGGTCGGCGGCGGGTCGGTGCTCGCGGAACGGTCGGGCCCCGGGTGGATCAACTCGGCTTGCCAGAAAGCTAGTTGAGGGCAAATCCGGCGGGTTGCGGGTGTGGCGGGTACGGCCCGCCGGTGGGGGTGCACCGGGTGGCGGGGTGGTCGAGGGGGTGCACGGGTGTGGCGGGAACGGCGGCCGGCCGGTGCACCGGGTGGCGGGAACGGTCGGCGGCGGCCGTGCACCCCGTGGCGGGAACGGCCCGGGGCCGGTGCGGCGCAGCGTGGCGGGAACGGTGGCGGCGGGCCGGCCCCACTCGGGCCGGTTGACGTCGCCTATCAACTCCCTGGGTTAGCCGTGCAGTTGGGCGCGATTCGGTGGCCGTGCACCCTGTGGCGGGTTCGGTGCGGGCCGGCCCCGGTGCACCGGGTGACGGGGTGGTCGAGGGGGTGCACGGGTGTGGCGGGAACGGCGGCCGACCCGGTGCACCGGGTGGCGGGTTCGGTGTCGCCGGTCAACTCGCCTTTGTGTGTTGCTAGTTGGATGCCTGATCGGCCGTGCACCCCGTGGCGGGAACGGTCCGGGCCGGCCCCGTGCACCCGGTGGCGGGTTCGGTGTGGCGGATGGGAGAGTTGAGCTTGCGGAAGTTATATAACTTCCCCTAGAGTGGAGTCATCGCCCACCGGACAAGCCGGGGGGCCGAGTCGAGGAGTGCTCTCCATGGCTGTTGCGTCCGTCGTGAACCCGTCCCGTGAGCTCGGTCAGAAGGGCGCTGCCATGTACAACCGCGAGATGGCAGCGGTTCCCGCCGACCACACCACGGACGTTGGTCTCACCTGGCGCAAGCTCTCGGACGGCCTCAACCACATCGTCACCGCCACGTGGCGCCGGATGGTGTTCAAGGTCGAGGAGCGGATGGTGTCGGGCGCGAACCGCCTGTACGTCACCCGGGACGGGCGGCCGGTGCGTCTGCCCGGGTGGCGTGAGTCGTTCGTGATCGGTAAGGAGAACGCCGAGGCTGCGATCCGGGCGCACGTCGCGAAGCGTCGGGCGGTTGAGCTGGACGCCCGGGCGGCGGTTGCGGCGGCGGCGGACAAGCCTGCGAAGAAGTGGCGCGCTGCGCGGGTCACGCCGCTGCGGCTCAGCATCACCCCGGACAAGGACGGGTTCAAGATCAACGAGTTTGCGCCCGGTGACGTCGTCCGCTGGTCGCGAACGGACGGCCGGAACACCGTCGAGTACATCGGGCAGGTGTGGAGCGAAGCGGGCAGCGACTACAACCGCAACGACCGCACCGACATGACCGGGTATTTCGTCGTGGTGCAGTCGGAGGGCAAGCGGACGCTGTCCCGGCCGCGCGCCGTGCGCATGATCTTCGCGTCCACTCCGGGTGGCACGGTCGGATGGTTCATCGGTGACGCGCAGGTGACGTCGCTCGGCGACGCCGGACACGCACAGCTCGACCTGTTGGAGGAGTACACCCGGGCGCAGTCGGCCCCGGTCGAGCCGGTTGTCGAGACTCCGGCCCCGGTTGTCGCACCGGCCCCGGTGGCGCAGCCGGTCGAGGAGGTGCGCGACCGGTTCGAGCGTGGGGCCGCTGTGTGGGTCGCTCCGGACGCTGGCACGCTCAACGAGCGGTACGTCGGTGAGGTGATGGGCTACACCCGTAACGGGTGCTTCCGGGTGCGGGAAGCGGGTTACGGCACGTCCGTTGACGTTCCCGCCGAGCGTCTGTCCCTCGCGACGGCGGAGGAAGCGGCGGCGGACCGGGCGCGGCAGCAGCAGGAGCGCCAGGAGCGCGCGGCCGAGCAGGAGCGGCGGAACGCCGAGGCGCGGGAGCGCGCGGCGGCGGCCGAGGCTGAGTTCGCCGCGAAGCGGGAAGCGCGGGTTCCCTGCCCGCGCTGCGGTGTGCGGCTCATCGGGATGGCCGGTGCGGGCATGGATAAGTGCGGCAACGGCAAGTGCGGTTACGTGATCGGGTCGTGGACCGGGTTGGCGTGGCGGGACGGGTTCACGTTCGGACTCGTTGACGGGTGCCTGTCCTACGTGCCCAAGACTGCCGAGGAGCTGGAGCGCGACGCGCGGCTCGACGCCATGGGCAAGACGTTCCGCAGCGCGCGCGTGTGGGCGCGGAAGCGGACCGACAAGGACAGCGCGAAGGCGTTCGCCAAGGAGTACGCGACGGGCGGCGGGTCGCTGCCGGTGGACGAGTCGGCGTGGCTTCGGTGGTGCGAGGAGAACGGGAAGGCCCCGGCCGCGCCGGCGGAGAAGTCCGCGGCTTCCGCAGGACTTGACAGGGGCACGGCCAGCGCGCGACCGGTGGACGCCGAGGAGGCGGCCCGGGCTGCCCGGGCGCTGTGCCCGGCGTGCCGGTGCCGCGAGATGGTCGTCGAGGACGGCCGGTGCCAGGGGTGCGGGCACGTTCCCGCCCCGGCGGCGGCCCCGGTCGAGCCGGTGGTCGAGGTGACCCCGGAGACCCCCCGGACGTCCCCGGAACTTGACAGGGGCACGGCCGGCGCGCGACTGCCCGAGCTGGCGAGCACCGAGTACCGCGAGGTGTTCACGTCTGCGGACGGGCGGCTCCGCTACACGCTGCCGACGCTGCCGGACGACTACCCGCACCGCGAGAATCACGAGGCGTACCGCGCCGAGATGCTGTCGAACGTCGCTGCCCAGGAGAAGGGCGCGCCGAAGTGGAAGCCCGCGAAGCACACCGCCCCGAAGGTGCGACTTCCCAAGTCGCCGGACGCTCCGCAGTGGCAGCCCGAGCCGTTCAAGATCGGCGATTGGGTGGAGTGGACGGAGCAGGACGGACAGACCTACTCCGCGTGCGTCTGGTCGCAGGCCCCGGGGGCGAACGACTGGTTTCTGACCAACGACCGGAGCGCGGTCACCGGCGAGTACTGGGTTCTCCACCGGTACAAGCGCACCATGCGGGCCACCGAGTACACGCACACCGTGAACGGGTGCACGGCCCGTTCCCTCTCCGGCGTGGCCCCGGCTCAACTGCCGTTCGAGGACATGGCCGAGGTTCCTGGGGCGACGGTCCCGCCCGCGCCGGTCTCCTACGCGGAGTGGCTTCCGCCCAAGGGGTCGGGTCTGGTCATGCCGGAGCCCGCCCCGGTCGTCGAGGCGGTCGTCGAGGCGGCCCCGGCCGACCCCCGGGCGGCCGAGGACGCGCGGCTCCGCCGTTCCCCGTACCTGTCGGGCGGGATTGCCCGGGTGACGCTGGCCCAGCTGGCGGCCGAGCAGGAGCAGCGCCAGGGACCGCGGTTCGAGCACCGGCAGCGGGTGACCACCCGCAGCGGGAAGCCGGCGGAGTACCGGGGTCTGCGCGGCACCGACGGATTCTGCTGGGTGCTGCTGGACGGCGACACCTACCCCGTTACCGCCCGCGTGGACGAGCTGACGGCGCTTGTCGAGCCGGTGGTCGAGGCGGCCCCGGAGAACCTCCCGACTTCCGGGGGACTTGACAGGGACACCGCCAGCGCGCGACCGGTCGAGCCGGTGGTCGAGGCTGCCCCGGCCGGGGCGGAGCCGACCCCGGCGGCGGTCGCCGAGGAGGAGGCGCGACTCCGGCGGCGCGCGGCCTACCGGATCGCCGATGAGGCAGGGCGGGCCGCGTGGCGGGAAGCGGGCGAGGCGATCCAGGCGCGGCGGCGGGCCGAGCGCGGCCCCGACCCGGAGTTCCCCGGGGCCCTGATCGAGGGGGAGAGCGTCGCCCCGGTGAATCCCGGGTGGGCTCAGGAGTGGTGGGCCCTGCTGGACGGGCACGGGTTCGTCTACGAGATCAACAAGCGCAACCGCTGGCACGTCATGGCGCAGGTCGGCGGGGTCATCCTGGGGACCTCGGTCCCCGTCAGGCTGGAGAACCTCGGCCACTTCGACACCGTCGAGGAGGCGCTCGCGGCGGCCCGCGACCACGCGCAGCAGCGAGCGACGGAGGAAGCCGGGACCATGCTCGTTGAGCGGGTCCGCCGGTTGGCGGCCGTGCCGGTGCAGTTCTCGACGGTCGAGGCCGAGGCGGGGCCGGTCGCGCTCCCCCGGCGGGTCGCCCCGGTGGTCGAGGCGGCCCCGCCCGTGGCCGACCGCGCCCCGGTCGGGGGCGCGGCCCGACCGGGCCCCGTGCGGCCGTCTGACGGCCCGTCCGCAGCCCGTACGGGCGGTGCCGCGCCGGTGCTGCCGGAGTGGGTCGAGGCACTGATCGAGGCGGCCGTCGAGCGGATCGTCGAGGGGGTGCTCGCCCGGTTCGGGCGGGGCCCCGGGGCGGCCCCGGCGGCGGGCCGGTGACCCGGCCGAGGGGGGCCCGGGTGGGGCGGGCCCGTCGGGAGACG
>NZ_JBHWUI010000303.1:0-4883 GCF_042737525.1 Kitasatospora sp. NPDC059973
GGCCGGCCCCCGACCGGGGCGGCTCACCGCGGCGGCCCGGCAGGCCCTGGTGGTGACCGGAACGCCGCCGCCGGGCGAAGGATCCCGCTGACGGCCGCCCGCCCCTCGACGTCCTCGGCGGCGGGCCGGACATCCGTCCTCCGACGGCGGCGGGACCGCGGGTCGCGGGCGGCAGACAGCCCCGGGCCCGGCCGGGGTGACCGACCGGGCCCGGGGCGGACGGTGGTCAGTAGCGCAGCACGGCGGCGATCCGGTCGCGGCCGGCGAGCTCGCCGGAGGGGACGAACTGCACCTTGGCGCCGGTGTCCAGGGCGCGCTCGACGATCTCGTCGACCATGTCGTCGCGGACGTCCGGCTCGTCGGCGGTGGTGGGCACCAGGTGGCTGTCCGTGACCCGCACCGGCTCCCAGTAGTCCTCCTCGACCGCCAGCAGCGCGGCCCGGCCCTCGTTCACGTTCTGCCAGACCTCGTCGATGCCGGCGGCCAGCGCCTTGACGCTCTGGGCCGAGTCGAGCCGCGCGTGGAGTTCGGCGACGGCCTGCTGCTCCTGCTTCGCGACGATGGGGCGGACGGCCTCGGCGACGGCGGCGGCCGAGGCGTGCCCCAGGCCGCCGCGCGGCACCTGGGCGGCGGCCCGCTTCACGGCGGTGCCGACCTCGTCCAGCAGGGCGAGCGCGGCGGCCTCGCCGAGCACGTACAGCGGGCGCGCGTCGGCCTCCAGGACTGCGGCCAGCGCGGTGTCCGCGTCCCGCAGGAAGCGCCTGGTCTCCTCGTCGCGGAAGGTGCTCGGCACGTCGCCGATCCGCTCCTTGCGCTCGACGTCCCAGTCCGGGCCGACCTGGTCCAGGGGGAAGGCGCCCGCCGTGTGCTCGGCCAGCCGCGACGCCGTACCGCCGAACAGCGCGACCCGGTCGGCGGCGACCGTCAGCACCCAGTACGGCGCGCCGGCCGCGTAGGCGGAGACGAGGTTGCGGGTCAGGAAGGTCTCGGAGAACACCACCCGGGCGGCGACGCTCCGGGGCAGCGACCAGACCTGGTGCTCACCGGGCGCCACGAAGATCGCCAGACCGTCCTCGGCGTGCACCAGGTCGATCTCCCGCAGGGCCCGGTCCAACTGCTCCACCACGTCCAGCCGGTCCGCCCGGGACACGGCCTCGTCCGCGTGCAGCCGGTTCTTGGCCTCCGCGATCAGATTGCGCAGGCGCACCGGGTCCTGGGCGTTGTCGGGCTCGCTTCGGTGGGTGGGCAGCAGGATGGAGACGGCCGGGTAGCGCCGGGGGCGGCGCAGTTCGGCGAGGACGGCAGGCGTGAGCTCGGCTGCGTGCATCGGATGCCCTTCTTGTCGCGGTTGCCTCGACATGCTCGGCAGAATCAGATTCTCTTATGGTTTGCCAGCTTTGCCGGATTTGCCTCTCCACCCCTCCCCATCCAAACCCGCTCCTATGCCCGCCGCCACCGAAAAGGTGTCCGTATCCACGGTGGGACCGGGCGCACCGGACCCACCGGGAGGCCCGCCCCCGCTCGCGGAGGATCCGCCGCTCAGCTGAGGCGCAATCAGAACCCTCTGATCGTCGGATCGTTATGTCGTACGGCGGACCCAGCCCCTACGCTGAGCGCGACGCGCGGCGGGCGCTGGCCGAGGCGGCGGAGCTGCACCGGCGGGTGCACGGCCACGACCACCCCGCGTGGGCGGAGAACCGGTGGCGGCTGGGCCGGGTGGTGGCGGCCGCCGGACAGGACGCGCGGGCCCGCGGGCTGTTCGTCGAGGCACGGGCGGTGCTGGCCGCCCGGCTCGGCCCGGAGCACCCCCGGCTGGTACCGATCGACGCCGCGCTCGCCGGGCTCGGCCCCCGCCCGCGTGACGAGGACGGGTGAAGCCGGCAGCCCGGCCGTAACCCGGGTGGCGCAGTGTCGTTGGGCGGGGCATGAAGAAGCGCAGCTTGCTCGCCGTCGCCTCGCTCGCCGTGGGTGTCGTGGCCTCCCTCACCGCTCCCAGCGCGCACGCGGGCGCGATCGGCGGCCAGGGGGACCTGTCCGGCCCGCTCCAGCAGGGCGGCACGCTGAACGCCGCGCCCGACGCCCTGCCGGGGCAGGTCGGCGACGCCGGCGGGGTGCTCGGCGAGGCCACCGGTCACGTGACCGGTCAGGCGGACGGCCTGATCGGCCTGCCGTCCTGACGCCGGTCCGGGCGGTACCGGCGCTCGGTGTGGTCAGCCGAGCGGGGCGCCGAGGTCCTGGGTCCAGTAGAGGCCGCCGGGCCCGGTGGTCACGCCGATGCCCACGTCCTTGAAGCCGCAGTCCAGCATGTTCGACTGGTGGATCCCGCCGTCCATCCAGCGGGAGACCACGGTGGCGGGGGCGGTCGGGCCCCGGTCGAGGTTCTCGCCCCACTGGGACCAGCGGTAGCCGGCCGCCGACAGCCGGGCGTCCGCGCGGGCGCCGTCGGGGTTGACGTGGTCGAAGTAGCTCCGGGCCACCATGTCGTCCGAGTGCTTCTGCGCCGCCGCGTGCAGCTTGGGGTCGATCCGCAGCGGGGCGCAGCCGACCTTGGCACGCTCGGCGTTGACGAGGTCGACCAGCTGGCGCTCCGGGCTGGGCGGCGTGGCCGGGCGCGCGGTCACCGGGGACGGCGGCGGGGTGACGGCCACCGGCGGCTCGGTGGGTGTCGAGGTCGGCGCCGGCGGGGCCGCCGGGGTCTCGGTGACGGGCGGTTCCGGTACGGACTGCACGGGTATCGCGGGCACCGGCAGGCTGTCGGGCAGGGTGTCGGGCGCGGCGCTCGGGGTGGTCGGTTCGGGCGCGGCGTGCTCGGGTCGCGGATGCGGCCAGACCAGGGCGAGGGTCGCGACGGCCAGCACCGCGGCCGTACCGCCCGCGACGGCCGTCCGGCGCCGGATCGGGCCGAACCGGCCCTGCGCTCCCCCCGGTCCGGACGCTCCCCCGGAGCCCGTGGCACCGCCACCCGGCCCGCCACCCGGCCCGCCGGCGGAGCCCGGCGGCGGCGGGGAGCCGGCCGCGGCGGCCGCGGCCTGGAGCTGCAGCCCGGTGGGCGAGTCCAGCGGGATCGGCACCAGCGCCAGGCCGGCCAGCAGGCCCTCGGCGGGGAAGAGGTCCCGGCCGAGCCCGTCGCAGCCGGCGCAGCCCCGGATGTGCCGGGCGATGCGCTTGCGCCACACCGAGTCCGGGGTGCCGTCCCAGCCCGCCGTCAGCTCGACCAGCTCCGCGCAGCGCGGGTAGGCGGTGAGCGCGCGGACCACCACCCGGCCCGCCTCCAGTTGCTTCTTCATCCGCTGGACCCGGACCGCGGTGTGCTGCGGCGTCAGGTCGAGCGCCTCGGCGAGTTCGGCCCGGCTGAGTTCGCCGCAGGCCTCCAGCCACCAGAGCGCGAGCAGCTCCCGGTCGTCCGGGTCCAGCCAGCGGGTGGCCTCGGCGACCTCGCGGCGCTGGCCGGACAGCCCCAGCCGCAGGATGGTGAGGTCGGTGAAGTCGGCCCGCGGGTCGGCGAGCTCCCAGGCCTCGTCGAGGCCGCCGACGGTGGTCTGCTGCTGGCCGGTGAAGCGCCGGCGGACCTGGTTCATGGTGATCGCGACCAGCCAGGAGCGGAAGGATTCGGGGTCGCGCAGCCCGTCCAGGCCGTCCAGCGCCCGGATCATGGTCTCCTGGGCCACGTCGTCGACGTCGGCGTGGCCGTTCAACGCACGGCCGGCGACGTTGTAGACCAGCGGCAACCAGGCGGCGACCAGCGCCTCCTGGGCCTGCCGGTCGCCGGACTGGGCCGCCAGCACCAGGGTCGTCCCGGTCCTGCTCTGCACGTCAACGTTCATGGGTACGCACTCCGTCTTGCCGTCATCCGTCCGCCGTTGCCTCCTGGGAGACCTCGGGGAAGTGCTCAGATAACAACAATTCGCGCGGATTCGGAAACGGGGGTTCGAGCGGGGGCGCGGAGATCAGGACGGGGAGGCGAAGACCTGGGTCCACCAGGGGCCGCCGGAGCCGGTCTTCACACCGACGCCGATCTGCTTGAAGGAGCAGTTCAGGATGTTGGCGCGGTGGCCGGGGCTGTTCATCCAGGCGTCCATCACGGCGGCCGGGTCCTTCTGACCGCGGGCGATGTTCTCGCCCCAGCTGCTCCAGCGGTAGCCGGTCGCCTCGATCCGGTAGTCCGCGTGCCGACCCTCGGGGCTGGCGTGGTCGAAGTAGTTGCGGGCCGCCATGTCCTCGCTGTGGCCCTGGGCGGCGGTGGCCAGCCGGGAGTCGGCGGTGAGCGGTCCGCACCCGTTCTGGGCGCGCTGGGCGTTGACCAGGTCCACGACCTGCTGGGCGTACTGGGCCGAGGTGCCACCCGCGGGGGCGCCGCTCGCGGGGGCCGCGGTGGTCCGGGGCGGCGTCGCGGCCGCGCTCGTCGAGGCCTTCGGGGCGGTGCCGGCGCTCGCGGTGGAGGTCGGCTTGGCGGTCGCCGAGGCCGTGGCCGGGGCGGACGCGGTCGTCGCGGCGGCACCGGCCGAGGGGCTCTGGCCCGCGGCGGCCGGGTCGGACGGCGCCGGGGTCGCGGTGGCGGCGTGGGCCGGGTCGGCGGCGGAGGGGCTGTCGGTGGGCGAGGGCTTGAGCGCCGGGTCGATGACACCGGACCCGGGGATCTGGATCCCGTTGTGGTCCCCGGCCTCCGCCGCGATCTGCGGGTCCAGGGCCACCGTCCACTGCCCGTCCCGGTCGGCGGACCCGTGGTAGTAGCCGTACCCGGCGCCGGCCAGCGCGGCGATCACCCCGGTACCCGCCACCGCGGCGACCACCGCCACCACCGGGCCGACGCCGCGACGGCGGCGGCCCCGACGGCCGCGCCCCCGGTGGCGGTCGGCCGCCCGCCGGGCCGCGCGGCCGCCCGC
>NZ_JBHWUI010000304.1:0-4853 GCF_042737525.1 Kitasatospora sp. NPDC059973
CGCCTGGGTGGCGGCGGCCGGGGCCACCGCGCGGTTGCCCGCGGCGGGCGCGGTCGCCGGGGCCTGGGTCGGCGCCGGGGCGGCCGTGGTGGCGGAGGCGGACGGGCTCGCCGACGCGCTCGGGTGGATCAGGTTGGTGATCCCGCCGACGATGTCGTCGATCAGCCCGGCCTGGACGACGCCGCCGCCGGACCCGCCGGTGGTCGCCGACCGGACCGGGGCCGAGGCCGGCGAGGACGAGGGGGCCGGGGTGCCTGGCACCGTGGTGGGCGTGCTCGTCGGAGCACCGGTCGGCGCGCTGGTCGGCGTACCGGTCGGCGTGCCCGCCGGGGTGGTCGCCGGGCTCTCCGGGAGCGGCACCGACGGACCGGGCAGCGGCGGGGGCAGCTCGCTCTTGGGCACCGGGGTCTCCGCCACCACCGGCGGCGCGGTGTCCGGCGCGGTGGCGCAGGGCTTGCCCGCCGAGGTCTCGGCGATCGCGGCGTTCGGCGTGTAGGCGGCGGCCATCAGCAGCGCGGTCGGCACCGCGGCCATCGCCAGCGCGCGGCCCCTGAGCCGGACCCGGACGGGCGTGCGGGGCGCCGCGTGCCGCCCGGAGCGCTGCTCCGCCCGCGGCTCCTGGGACCCGCTCACCGTGCCTCCTTCTGGTCACCGGTGTGCTGCGACGGGGCGCCGGCCCCGGCGGTACCGCCGTCGGCCGGGGCGGCCTGCGCGGGGACGGCCGGCAGCGGCGCGGTGGCGGGCTCCTCGGCGGCGAACTCCGCGGTGCCGGGCTCCTCGGACGCCGTCGACGGCAGGGTCCTGGCGCCGCCGGCGCCGGCGGCGACCGCCTCGGTCGTCGGCGCGGCCGGGTTCGGCGCCCAGGAGAGCATCAGCCCGCCGCCGATCAGACCGGGCAGCAGCGCCATGCCGAAACCGGAGAGATTGGAGACCGGGATCGAGATCAGGGTCAGCAGCGTGGTGGCGATGCCGGCGAAGAACCGGACGGCCGGCTGGAACCAGGCGGTCAGGCCCAGCACGATCAGCAGGACCCCGATGATCAATGACCCGGCACCGGCCGTGGTCGCCATGGTGACGGTCATGCCGTTCAACGCCAGCTTGGCGTACGGGAAGTACATGATCGGGACGCCGGCGATCATGGCCAGCAAGCCGCCGTAGAACGGCCGGGACCGGCGGAAGTTACGGAACACCCGACGCACCCACTGGGCGGGGTTCTCGTGCTCGGCGGGCCGGAACTCGGCAAGGGCGCTGGACACGATGCAGCTCCTCGATGGTGTGAACGAGGCGAAAAACGGGAGGGGGAGGGCCCGGGACGGCGCACGCACCGCCCCCGACCCCCCGGGTACCGCGGTCGGCGGCGGGCCGGGGCCCGCCGCCGGTCAACGGCCTAGTAGCACTCGTGCCCGCCGTCGGTGTGCAGGTTGAGCTTCAGGCCCTGGAGCTTGAAGGTGCCGGCCGAGGTGGCCCAGGCGGTCTGCTGCACGTTGGACAGGTCGGCCTTGTCGGCGGCCTGGGCGAAGCCCGTGGCGCCGGAGGGCAGGCCGGTACCGAGCTTGGACTTCCAGCCCTGGGTGGCGGTGCCCTTCAGGGTGGACGCGTCCTGGCCGATGTTGATGTTGGTGAACTCGGCGTCCGCGTTCAGCTGCTCCAGGTCGATCAGCAGGTTCTTGGCAGTGACCTGCTTCGCCGGGTCGTCACTCTGGCCGGCCTCCAGGCGCAGGGTGATCTTCGGCAGCTTCCACGGCAGGCCGGGGATGACGTTGGGGTCGGTCACCACGGACTGGCAGAGGCTCTTGATGGTGGCCGAGTCGAACGCCGAGATGGCGACCGGGTGCGGCGTGCCGTTGGTCTCCGCGTCGATCGAGCCGAACTGCGCGAAGTTGGTGCCGTGCAGCTCGGCCGTGGTGACCTTGAAGCTCTGGCCGGAGACGCTGAACGAAGCCGCAAGCGCGTTGTTCGCCAGTGCGACGCCCACCGCGGCGGTGGCCGCGAGGCTGGGCACCATCACCAGGGCGAAGCGCTTCCAGCGGGTCTTGCCGTAGGTCTGGGACATGCGAGTCCTCCTTCTAGGACGTACATCTCCGGCTCCCCGGCGGTGCGTCGCGCACCGGTGGGGGCCTGGGATGGGAGAGAGCTACGTCCTCGGTAGCGGAGAGCGCCGTTGGCGTCGTCGGACGCGGGAGCGGCCGGCACACAGCGGCACTCCCGTCCCTTCACCGACCGCCCTTGCGGGGCGGCGGGCAGGACCGACGACATCGGCGATCACCCCCGAGCGACAACCAGCGACCGCGCGGGCCGCGCGGCCGGTTCGAAGGACAGGAACCGCCGTGGGACCGCGGATACCCCCCTGCCCTCCCACCGCCGGCCTCGGCCGGCGGCTCACCCGGTGGGGATCCCTGGCTCCGCCCACCGACCGGCTGTCGGGGGGCTGAACGCTGGGACCGGGCGTCGCCGATGCTGCTTGAATCCCGGGCGAAGCACAAGGGGTTCATTACTGACGGGTAATCCAACATCGGACGGCGGCGATCATGGAAATGGCCGCCCGCACACCCAGAGTGATGAATTGAAGGAACGGTGAGGACGAAATCCGCCGGAAACACCAGCGAAACACCCGTGGGCGGTCACCTGAAGTGACCGCCCACGGGTGTTGTCAAGATTTGGTAAACCTCTGGACCGATGACCGGATTGTCGCCAAATCGTCAGCGACACCGCAGGTCATCCGCCGTGCCAGAACCGGCCGTTGGACCGTCCTCAGAACAGCACGCGGGCCAGCGCGCCGCGCGCCGCCGTCACTCTCGGGTCGTCGGTGCCGATCACCTCGAAGAGCTCCAGCAGCCGGAGCCGGACGGTGTCCCGGTCCTCGCCGAAGGTCCGCCCGACGGTGGCCACCAGGCGCCCGAAGGCGTCCTCGACGTGACCGCCCACCAGGTCCAGGTCGGCCGCGTCCAGCTGGGCCGCGACGTCCTTCGGGTCGGCCGCGGCCGCCGCGCGGACGCCCGCCAGGTCCAGACCCTCCACCCGGCGCAGCAGCTCCGCCTGGGCCAGGCCGAGCCGGGCCTCGGTGTTGCCCGGCTCGTCGGCCAGCACGTTCCGGTACGCCTGGACGGCGCCGCCGAGGTCCCCCCGGTCCAGCGCCTCGTGCGCGGCCGCCAGGGCCGGGTCCTCCGGCAGGTACGTCTCGGCCTCGCCCGACGCCTCGGCGGGTGCCCCGGCTCCGCCGACCACGCCGAAGCGCTGCTCGGCCACCAGGATCAGCTGGTCCAGCACCTTGCGGACGTTGGCCTCGCTCTCGGCGCCCTGGAACAGCGGCACCAGCTGGCCGGCCACCACGGCCATCACGGCCGGGACGCCCTGGATGCCGAACTGCTGGGTGAGCAGCTGGTTGGCCTCGACGTCGATCTTGGCGAGCACGATCCGGCCGGCGTACTCCTCGGCCAGCCGCTCCAGCATCGGGCTGAGCTGCTTGCACGGACCGCACCACTCGGCCCAGAAGTCGATGACCACCGGCACTTCGGTGGAGCGCTGGACGACCTCGGTCTCGAAGGTGTCCTCGGTGACATCGATGACGAGCGGGTACGCGGGCTGGGCCGGGGCGACCCCGGCCGCCTCGGCGGCCGCCGCCTGGCGGGCCCGCTCGGCCCTGGCCTGCTCGGCCTTCTGGGCGGCCTCGCCGGCTGCCTTCACTGCGGCGAGGTCGACCGCACCGCGCAGAGCGGAGCTGTTGAGACGCGAATTCCGTGGCTGCATGGCACTATCCTCCCCCGTCCGCGCCGCTGACGGGCACCAACCTCCGGAAAGTCGCACCGCGCGGGCTGCGCGGCGGCGATTCCCCAGGTGGACTGCCCGTCCCCCGGTAACCTGAACCGTTCGGCGCGGATCCCCATCCGCGCCCGCGCCGTCCCCGTCCCACGGGGTCACGGCGCCTGGTCGTCACTGCTTTCGCTACGAGTCGTAGCGTAACTGGACCGAGGCCCCCCGCCGCAACCCCATCCCGGCGTCCCGGGACGTGAGCTGCCCCACTTTCCCGCCCGCATCCGCTGACCCCGACGGGGAACAGTCGCTACCGTTACCTGCCCCACCCATGTTACTTACCAGTACATCGCAAGGAGGCCCGGTGCCGGCCCCCCAGCCCCCCGCGACCCCGGCGTGCCCGGCGGGCCGTGAAGACCCCCCACAGGCCCCGGACGGCGCCGAGAGCACCACCACCCGGGCCAAGGGCCGCCCGCGCAGCGCGGCCGCCGACACCGCCATCCTCGACGCCACCCGCGAGGCCCTGGCCGAACTCGGCTGGGGCGGGCTGACCATGGGCCACGTGGCCACCCGCGCCAAGGTCGCCAAGACCACCCTGTACCGCCGCTGGCCCTCCAAGAACGAGCTGGTGGTGGACGCCGTCGCGAGCCTCTTCGACGAACTGGTGATGCACGACCTCGGCAGCCTGCGGGCCGACATCGAGGCCGTGGTGGCCCAGTTCGCCGGTCTGCTGGTCCGCCCGGAGACGCAGGCCGCGCTGCTCGCGCTGTTCGCCGAGGGCACCCGGGACCGGCAGCTGCGGCGGCGGATCCGGGAGGCGATCGTGGACCCGCAGAAGCGCCTGGTCCGCCAGGGCCGGGCCGCCGCCCAGGCGCGCGGCGAACTCGCCCCGGACGGCGACCCGGCGGCGGCCGCCGAGGAGATCGACATCATCTTCGACATCATCGCCGGGACGGTCGAGCACCGGGTGCTGGTCAGCGGCGAGCCGATCACCGCCGAGTGGATCCGCCGCTTCACCGAGTTGCTGCTCGGACCGTTCCCGCGGCTCCTCGCCGGCTGAGCGGACGCCGAGAACCGCCCCGCGCGACTGCGCGGGGCGGTTC
>NZ_JBHWUI010000305.1:0-4825 GCF_042737525.1 Kitasatospora sp. NPDC059973
CCGGTGGACCACCGCCGCCGCGACCGTGTCCCGCCGGGGCCCGGGCCGCCCTCCGGAAGGAGCGCACGTGCGCCCGGCCCGCGCCGGCTGCCGGGGGAAGACTCCGGCCTCCGGCGCGGGCCGGGCGCGGGGCGGCCCGTGGATCCCGTAGGGTCGGCCAATGGCGAAGTACTTCGACGTTCACCCGCAGTCCCCGCAGGCCCGCACCATCGGCACGGTGGCCGAGAGCCTCCGTTCCGGGTCCCTGATCGCGTACCCGACCGACTCCTGTTTCGCCCTCGGCTGCCGCATGGGCAACACCGAGGGCCTCGAACGGATCCGGACGATCCGGCGGCTCGACGACCGCCACCACTTCACCCTGATGTGCGAGAACTTCGCCCAGCTGGGCCAGTTCGTCCACATCGACAACGCCGTCTTCCGCGCCATCAAGGCGGCGACGCCGGGCAGTTACACCTTCATCCTCCCCGCCACCAAGGAGGTCCCGCGCCGGCTGATGCACCCGAAGAAGAAGACGGTGGGGGTCAGGATCCCCGACCACGTCGTCACGCAGGCACTCCTCGCCGAACTCGGCGAGCCCCTTCTCTCCAGCACCCTGCTCCTCCCCGGCGAGGACGAGCCCCTGACCCAGGGGTGGGAGATCAAGGAGCGCCTCGACCACGTGCTGGACGCCGTGGTGGACTCCGGCGACTGCGGCACGGAACCGACGACGGTCGTCGACTTCTCCAGCGGCGAGGCGGAGATCGTCCGGCGCGGCGCCGGCGACCCCGCGCGCTTCGAGTGACGCCCCGGCCAGGGGCCGACCGGGGGGTCCAGGGCCGGTTCGCCGGGGGCTGAAAGCGGGCCGACGAGCCGTTGGCGACGTCGGGACGCGGGAGGGACCGGTACTCCGGTCCCTCCCGCGGCCGGCCGGGCGCCTGGGGAACGCGCCGTCAGTGGACGTCGTAGGTCACGTGCGTCGCGGTCGATGTCGCGAGGACGCTCCGCTGTACCAGGGTGCGCGGCACCGCGCCGGTGAACAGGGGTGTGCCGGCGCCCAGCAGGACGGGGGCCAGGTGCAGCGACAGCAGGTCGACCAGGCCGGCGTCCAGCGCCGAGCGGATCAGGGCGCCCCCGCCCATCAGGACGACGTCGAGGTCCCGGCCGCTGCTCGCGGAAGCCGCCTCGGCGTGCCGGCGCGCGGCGGTGACGGCATCGGGCAGACCGGTGGTGACGAACGTCCAGTCGAGCGTGCCGAGTCGGACCGACTCCGGCCGCGAGCTCGTCACGACGACGAAGGCGGGTTTGCCGACCTCCTCGGCGCCGTACCCGGTCTCGTCGTCCCAGCCGTGCGGCCCGTCGACCAGGTCGAAGAGCCGGCGGCCGAGGATGACGGCGCCCGAACGGCCGGTCGCCTCGCGCAGGAGCCGGCGGTCGTCGGGGTCGTCGGAGAACGCCCAGGTGTGCAGCGCCTCGCCGCCGGTGCCCAGCCCGCTGTCCGGGCCCGGGTCCGGTCCGGTGACGAAGCCGTCGAGGGAGACCGAGATGTCCGCGATGATTCGTGTCATGTCGAGGTGGACTCCATCCGCCGCCTGAACTCATCCGTCATGCCCGCAGTATGTGACGCACGCCATTCGCCCTCAACAGGACGCGCTCGGGGTTCGCCGACCCGGGACGGGCGGGCGGGCGGCGGGGAGGCGAGCCACGGCCTGCCCCGGCGGCACCGCGCGGTTGCGCGAACGCGCACCCCGCGAAGGCCCGGTGAACCCCTCGGCCCTGAGCAGCCGTCACCTCGACAGAGGAAGCCGTCCGCCGGACGGGCGGCTCCGGTCCGCGCTACTGAGGAGTGCCCGTGAAGAAGATCAAGACGGCGATGGCCGCCGCCGTTCTCGCCGGTGTCGCGTCGATGGCCGCGCCCGCCAGCGCGGTGGCGGAGCCGATGCACTGCACCAGCCCGGCCTGGGGCGGCGAGTACCTCTGCGGCGGCGAATTCGGCCAGCCCGGCATGGCCGAGTACGGCTACCGGGACGGTCGCCGACAGGTGTTCGTCATCGGCACCGACCACGCCGTGTGGACGCGTTCGAGCAGCGCGGCCGGCAAGAAGACCGCTTGGACGTCCCTGGGCGGCTACCTGATCGGTGGCGTCGGCATCATCGCCTCGGACACGGGCGGGGGCCAGTTCGAGGTCGGCGCGAGGGGCACGGACGGCGGCCTCTGGGCCCGGAGCCACGCCGCGAACGGCAGCTGGACGGCCTGGGCCCGGATCGCCTAGCACCCCGACTCTCCCGGCCCGTCGGGCATGCGAACGTGCGCGCGTCGACGCCGGCGGCGAGCCGTGGCAGGGCGTGGCCGAGCCGCGTCGTCGTGACGTCGCGCCGCCGACCATACCCTGGCGACGGTCTCCCCGCCGGTGTCCGGCGGGGAGTTGGTCGTTTCGGCTGCCGGGCGTTCTCACGGAGGGCCACCGCCCCCGCCGTTCACCGGCTTCCGCACCGGGGCCCCGATCGGCCTGGGTAGGCTCGGCCCCATGGAAGATCGCGAACAGTACGTGAGGTACCAGCGGGACCGTGCCGTGCTGGCGGCGATCGGGGCCCATCTCGATCCCCAGGTCGGCCGGATCACCGTGCGGTTGCCGCGCTCCGTCGCCGAGTCGGCGGTCGCCGCCTGGGACCGCGACGAGCTGGGCGAGGTCGGCGAGGAGACCATCGCGGAGTACGAACTGCGCAATGACGCCGGCGACCTGGCTCTGATCGGCCTGATGATCACCGACGACGGCGTGTGGGACGCCGAGGGGGTCGTCGTCGATCTGGGCGTCATGGTCGTCGCGGGGGCGTTGCGTGCCGCGCTGGAGGCCGGGCCGCACGAGTGAGGGGCCGTTCGCCCGGTGGACGCGGCCCCCGGCCCTGGGACATGGGGCCGGGGACCGCGGTCGGTGGGGCGACGAAGGGTCAGGAGGCGGGCATCAGCACGGTGTCGACGATGTAGACGGTGGCGTTGGCGGTCTGCACGTTCCCGCAGAGGACCTTGGCGGACCCGTTGACGGCGAACTCGGGCGTGGCACCCGTGACGGTGACCTCGTCGGCCTCCAGGGTCTTGTGCGCGCCGGTCAGGGCCGTCGGGGCCAGGCGCTGCGGGACGACGTGGTAGGTGAGGATCTTGGTGAGCTTGTCCTTGTCGGCGAGGACGGCGTCGAGGTCGGCCTTGGGCAGCTTGGCGAAGGCGTCGTTGGTGGGGGCGAAGACGGTGATGTTCTTCGCGGAGTTGAGGGTGTCGACGAGACCGGCCTTCTTGACCGCGGTGACGAGGGTGGAGAGCAGCGGGTTGTTGGAGGCGGCGGTGGCGACCGGGTCGGCGGCCATGCCCGTGAAGGAGCCGGCGCCGTCCTTGGGGACGGCGGTGCAGGCGACGCCGAACGGCTGCCCGGTCATCGCCTGTCCGGCCGTGCTCGCCCCGGCCGTGCTCTGGGCGGCCGGGGAGTCCGGCACGGGTACCGGGTTCGCGGCCCCGGTGGTCGCGGCCGCCGCGGTCGGCGCCGGGCCGGCCGCCGTGGAGCTGTCGTCGCCCCCGCAGGCGGTGAGCGTGGCGGCGAGGACGCCGCCGACGAGCAGGGCGGTGACGGGCTTGCGGCGCAGGATGGTGGTCATCGATTTCTTTCTCTTTCGGATGGGTGGTGCCGTCCCGCTCGGAGCGGGGGGCGGACGGTTCACAGGACGGTGACGACGGTGCTGTGCCAGCCCGTCGCACCGGCCGGGAAGGGCGGTCTGCGGGTCTCCTCCTGGACGGCCCCGGTCGCGTCGGTGGCGCGGACCTCCAGGCGGTGCGTACCGGGCGCGGCCGAGCGCCAGGTGTGGTGCCACTGCCGCCACACGTCGGGCCCGGCGTCGGCGGCGAGCACCGCCTCCTGCCAGGGCCCGCCGTCGACGCGGACCTCCACGGCGGCGACGCCGCGGTGGGTCGCCCAGGCCGTGCCGGCGACGGTGACGTCCCCGCCCGGTACCCGTGCGAAGGCGGCGGGCACGTCGATGCGGGAGGCGGTGCGCACCTCGCCGGTGCGGTCCCAGCCGCGCTGCACCCAGTACGGGTCGCGGGCGGCGAAGGTGGTGACCTCCAGGTCGACCAGCCACTTGGTGGCGGAGGTGTAGCCGTAGAGGCCCGGGACGACGGTGCGGCAGGGGAAGCCGTGTTCGACGGGCAGCGGCGCGCCGTCCATGCCGATCGCCAGCAGGGCGGCGCGGCCGTCCAGGACCGACTCCACGGGTGTGCCGATGGTCATGCCGTCCTCGGAGCGGCCGAGCAACTGCTCCGCACCGGTCCGCAGACCGGCTCGGCGCAGCAGGCCCGGCAGCGAGACCCCGAGCCAGCGGGTGGTGCCCGCGTACGGGCCGCCGACCTCGTTGGAGACGCAGGTCAGGGTGTGGTCGAGTTCCTCCATCGGCAGCGTGAGCAGCTCGTCGAAGGACAGTTCCAGGGGCCGGTCGACCAGGCCGTGGATCCGCAGCGTCCAGTCGCGCGGGTCGATCCGGGGCAGGGTCAGGGCCGTGTCGACGCGGTAGAAGTCGGCGGTCGGCGTGCGCAGCGGGGGGAGGCCGGGGATCCGTGGCCCGGCGGCGGGCGGCAGCGGCGGCAGGGGGCGGGCCGGTGGCGGGAGGACGACGGCCGCGCGGGCGGCGCCGACGTCGGTCCGCCGGTCGGACAGGTACCGGGCGCCCGGGCCGAGACCGGCCGAGAGCGCGACGACGGCGCCCGCGGTCAGAACCTCCCGGCGCCCCGGACTGCCGGGGACGGGGGGCCGTCCCCCGGCGGTCCGGCGGGGCAGCAGGACGAGCAGGACGGCGGCGGCGGCCAGCGC
>NZ_JBHWUI010000306.1:0-4742 GCF_042737525.1 Kitasatospora sp. NPDC059973
GGGGAGGAGCGACCAGCGGGTGCAGGCCGCCGGCCCGCCCGCCGAGCCGGGCGGGGGCAGGGCCGCCGCGGCGCGCGCGGCGGCCGGCAGCTCCCACAGCGGCGCCCGGGGCGGCGGCGGGTCCACCACGACCGGCTCGACCCCGGGCGTCGGACTGCACCAGAGACTGCGGATGCCCGTCGGCGGACCGTCCGGGACGAGCGGCACGGCGGAGCCGTTGACCGCGCCGCAGACCGCCTGCTTCGGCGGTTCGGGGGCCCGGTGGAACAGCGACCCCGGGCCGCTGCCGGCCAGTGTCGCCGCCGCCGCGCCGCCGACCGCCACCGTGATCAGCACCGCCGCCCCGGTCCGGGTGGCGTTCGCCAGTCGGTGCCTGGCGCGCAGCACCGGCACCGGAGGCCGTTGCGGCTCCGGGCAGCCGCGGACGGCGGCCCGGTGCAGCAGTCCGGCGAGCCCGTCGGCGAAACCCTCGGCGGCCGGATCGGGCCCGACCAGGTCCGGTACCCACTGCGCCAACGCCGCCCGGGCGGCCCACACCCGGCCCTCGGCGGCCGCCACGGTCGACTCCACCTCGACGGCCACGGCGGCGGCGGGCAGGCCCAGGCCGTCGTGCAGCACCAGCGCCCGGCGCTGCGGGCGGGAGAGCCGCTTGAGCGCCTTGAGCAGTGCGCGGTCCCGGTCGGTGAGCCGGTCGTGGTCCGGCAGTACGGCCTGCGACTCGTCGGCCGGGCGGACCTTGATCCGCCGGTGCGGCAGCCGCCAGACGTGCGTCCGCCGCGGACCGCCCCGGTGCCACGGCGAGAGCGCCGCCTCACAGGCCCGCGCCCGCACCCAGCCCTCCGGATCGGCCCCGGCCGCCACCTCGTCCCAGTGCCGGCGCGCCTCGCCGAAGGCCAGCCGCACGCAGTGCACGGCGCGGTGCTTGCAGGCGGTGAGCAGGAAGACCTGTTGGACCAGGCGGGTGTGGGCGGCCTCGTACAGCTCCTCGAAGGACGGTACGGGTACGGCGTCCAGGGGCTCCGAGGTCGCACCTGCCGCGTTCGCGGCGGCCAGCGCGGCGGCGGCGGGCCTGTGGTCGTTCGGCTCGGGGGCGCTCCCGCCGTCGGTGCGAGGCGACCCGGCGGGTGCGGGGCCGTCGGCGGGGTTCGTCCGGGCGGGCGGCTTCGCGGCGGTGCCGGCCGGCCTGCCGCCGTTCGGCCGCGGCGGCGCGCCTGACGCCGGTCCGCTCCGGGGGGCGGTGCGGCCGTCGGTGCGGGGCGTCCCGGAGGCGGCGGGGGTGTTCACCGCGCCGGTGGCCGGGGCGCCGGGTGTGCCGCCGTCGGTGCGGGGCGCCCCGGAGGCGGCGGGGGTGTGCGCGGCACCGGCCTTGCCGCCGTTCGGCCGGGGTGTCCCGGGGCGCGTGGGGGTCGAGTCTGCGGCGGGTCGCGGCGTGGGGGCCTCCTCCCCGGGGCGCGGGGCTCCGTGGGAGGCGGCGTCGCCCGGGCCGGTCGGCCGGGCCTTGGCGTGCCCGCGCCGTTCCCGCCCGGCCGGTTGCTCCACCGGGGTGCCGGGCCCCGGCGTGTCCGGCGGGCCCGCCGGACCGCCGGAGGCGCCCTGAGCGGGGCTCAGCAGTGCGGCGAAGGCGACGATCTCGGCGTGGGTCCGCGTGCCGAGCTTGCGCATGGCCCGGTGCTGGTAGCTGCGCGCGGTGGCCGGGGTGACGCCGAGCGCCGCCGCCGACTGGGCGAGGTCCAGGCCCGCCGCGAGGTGGGCGAGGGCCTGGGCTTCACGGGGCGTCAACTGCCGCAGCAGCCGGAGCGCCTCGCTCTGCTCTCCGGCCGGCCCGTTCGCCCCGGTGGCCCGGCCGGGCCCGTCGGCACCCGCGGCACCCGCGGCACCGGCGACGCCCGCGGCGGCCTGCGCCCCCCGGCCCCGTTCGGTCCGGCCCTTTCCGGGGCGTTCCTTCCCGGGGCGTCCCGGGGGTGCCGGGGGGTCGGCGGATCCGGCGGTCCGGGCGGGGTGGTTGGCGGCGGCGGCGTCGGCCGGGCGCTCGGCGGTCGGCGGCGTGGTCATCAGACGCTCCGGGCCGGAGCGGGGGCGACGGCATGAGGGCAGGGTCTGAAAATGCGCATAAGCCAATAATCTGGGACACGACGGTGGTTTGCCTCTTCACGGAGCATGGCGAGTCGCCTTGGCACCATGAGGCGCATGACGCAGCTGATGGGCCGTCCGATCCTGGAAGTGCCGGGCGAGCTGGGCGCCAGACCCGTCCTGGCCGACGTGCTCACGGGGGTGCGGACGGCGCTGCTCGGCCTGGCGGTGGTCGCCGTCCCGGTCCTCGGGCTCTGGGTGGTGACCCCGTACGCGGACGACGGCGCGGCCGGCGCCGTTCGGCTGGCCGGGGCGCTCTGGCTGCTCGGGCACGGCGCGCCGGTGCTCCGCGGCGCCCTGGACGCCCCGCTGACCGTGACTCCGCTGCTGCTCGGCCTGCTGGCGGTGGGCCAGCTCCACCGCGCGGGTGCCCGGGCGGCGGCCCGGCGCCGGCTGCGGCCGCGCTGGAGCGGTCCGTTGGCGGTGTGGTCCGGCTACTGCGCCGTCGCCGTGGTGGTGGTCGCGCAGTGTTCGGGCGCGGGCCTGTTCCGGGCGCGGGTGCTGCCGGACGTCCTGGTGGTGGCGCTGGTGGCGGCCGTCGCGACGGCCGTCGGCGCCCGGGCGACCGGGGCACCCTCGCCGAGGTCCGGACCGGCGTCCTGGCCGGCGCCCTGGCGGGTGCTCCGGCGGCGGGCGCTGGACGGGCTGCCCGCCTGGGCCCGCCTGGACGGGGGCGCGGCGGCGATCCGGTCGGCGGCGCTGGCCGCCGGTGTTGGGCTGGTGGCGGCGGGTGCGGCGGTGGTCGCGGTGGCGGCGCTGCTGGACGCGGTGACCGGGGGCGGCCACGGCACGGCGGCGCTCGCTCAGGGCCCGGCCGCGGTCGCCGGACTGCTGCTGCTCAGCGTGGCGCTGCTGCCGAACGCGGTGCTCTGGGGGACGGCCTACGCGCTGGGCCCGGGGTTCGCGGCGGGTACGGGGACGGTGGTGGCGCCGTCCGGCACGGTGCGGGGGCCGGTGCCTGACTTCCCGCTGTTCGCCCTGCTGGCGGAGCCCGGCGCGGGCGGTTGGCGGCAGCTGGTCTGCCTGCTGCCGGCCCTGGCCGGGGTGGTCCCGGCCGTCCTGATCGGCCGTGCGGCGGCCGGGGCCCGGTACCCGGGCGGCGCGGACCGGACCATCCGGCAGCGGGAGGAGCCGGCGCCGGCCCGGCCCGGCCCGTGGCGGCCGGCGGGGACGGCCGTCGCCGTGCTGGCGGTGGCCCTGCTGACCGGTGCGGCCGCCGCGGTGCTCGGCTGGCTCTCCGGCGGGGCGCTGGCCGGCGGCCGGATGGCGGAGCTGGGCCCGGCGCCGTGGCGGACGGGGCTGGCGGCGGCGGGCTGGATCGCCGCGGTGGCCGTCCCGGGCGCCCTGCTGACCCGGGCCCGGGTCGCGGCCCGGGCGTCGGCCACCACGGCGGCGGCCGGGGCGGACACCGGACTCGATACCGACGCGGTCGGCCTGCCCCGGGGCGGGACTGTCGGCGTCCCCGGAACCGTCGTTCCCGGAACCGTCGGCCCCGGAACCGTCGGATTGCCCGGGGCCGTCGGCGCCCCCGGGAGCGGCGCGATCGCCGGCCGCGCGCGCCGGGGCGTGCTGTGGCTGCGCGCCCGCGCGTACGCCGTGGTGCTGCGGCTGGGTCGGTCGGCCGACGGCGCGGAGGCGGCCGCGGAGGACGTGACCGGCCTGGACGAGCTGGACTGACGGCGCCGCCGTCCGTCCGCTACCCGCTACTCGCTCTTCGAGGTGATGTCCACGTACCACTTCGGCGCGAGGCGCTCGCAGTTGTCCGCGCCGGTCGAGGTGAGCGAGTCCCGGACGCAGGTCACGTAGTCGTTGTAGTAGAGGCTGAGGCCGATCACCGAGGAGACGAAGACCACCGTCATCGCGCCGGTGAGCACCCCGGCGAGGGCGGCCGGGGTCAGCGGGTTGGGGGCGGCGGACTCGCCGGCGGCGGGTGCCGCCCCGCCGGTCGCGGTCGCGGCGGCCGGCTTGGGGGCCCGCATCGCGGCGACTCCCCAGACGATGGCCAGCGCGCCGACGAACAGCGCCACGTAGTGCAGTGAGGCGAACGCGCAGACCAGCGCGCCCATACCGGCCAGCGCGGCGTTGCGGGCCTTGCGCTGCGCCGGGTCGCTCGGGTCGAGCTTGGGCGGCTGCGGGGCGGGCGGGCGGGGGTGCCAGCCGCCGCCCTGGTAGCCGGGGCTCCACGGGTGCGGCGGCGGGACCTCGGGCCGCTCGTCCGGGTTCCCGCCGCCGTCGGTGCCGTCGGCACCGTTGGAACCGCTGGAACCGTCCGAACCTCCGGCGGGCCCGGGGTTGCGGGGCTGCCACGGCTGGTCCGGGGCATCCGCCGGCGGCGGCGCGAAGGGGTTGCGCTCGCCGGTGTTGTCACCGCTGCTCATGGTTCAGCCATTCCTTCTCGGTCGGTGGGGCGGACGCCCGCGCCACCCTATGATCCCGCAGTCGCCCGTGGGGCCTTCGGCGGCCTGCCTTCGGGGCGCGTTCCACCGCACCGGCGAACCCGCGAGGGCCCGCCCGCCCGGCCGCACCCGACGTCCCACCCCCGGGCCCGCCGCCCCACTCCGTCGGCGCCCCGCCCCGCCCGACCGGCCACCGCCGGCAGCTCCGCACCACCC
>NZ_JBHWUI010000307.1:0-4635 GCF_042737525.1 Kitasatospora sp. NPDC059973
GCCCCCACGGATGGGGCCCCGCGCTCACGGCCCGGGGCGGCGACTCCCGACAGAGAGGTACCGGCCATGAGTTCCCAACGGCCGCCGTTGATCACCGAGCACTGGTTCCGCGAAGGGCCGATCCAGCCTGACGGCTCTGACGGCTACTGGATCTGCGGGTGGCCGGGGTGCGGGCAGCACCGCGCCGACCATGCGCAGGCCGAGGGGCAATGGCTCCTCTCCCCCCATCCCTTCCAGCCCCAGCGCATCGCGCCGTCCCGCTGCTACACCTGCGGCTACCACTGGCGTCACACCCGGCACGTGCCGTGGCGGTGGGACCAGTGGTCGGCCCCGACCCGCCGCGACCAGCCGGCGCCGACCGGCACAGCGCACCGCGACCAGTGATTGTCACCGCCAGGCGTCACACTCCTGGCGAACCACCCGAAGGAGATCCCACGATGCACCCCACCCTCGACGACGGCCGCCGCGCCTTCCTCAACCAGATCCTCGCCAACGGTGAGTCCGCCACCTGGCGGCCCCTCGACCCGTACGAGATCGAGCTGTTCTCCATGCTCACGGACTTCTTCACTCGGACCGTCGTCCTGCCCGGCCAGATCCCGCCGGACGACTACGAGCTCCACACGTCCGATCCCTCACGGGCGCTCGCTTGGTTGTTCCTCAACCGCCTTGAGCGCGAGGATCTGCACCTCGGCGGCGGTGTTCCGCGGTACGCGGTGGGCGGGTGGAAGTCGCCCAGCAGGCCCGAGCCCGGCGGCCCGGTGGTCCGCTCGTACAGGATCACGGCGCGGCGCATCGAGGGCGCGGAGGCCCAGGAGGCCACGATCACCACGTCCGTCATGGCGGCGTCGGTGGAGGAAGCGGTGCAGAAGACCAAGGAGAAGCACGAGCGGGAGCGTGGTCTGTACGGCATCGGGGTGTACCGAATCGTCCGCGTGGAGGAGGAGCACCTAGAGCTGGACTGAGCTCGTCCAGTCCAGCACGGGACGCCGCCGGCCTGACGGCCCGGCATCGCACCCCAACCTGACTGCACCTATCACCGGCCTCACAAACACAACTTCTAGGGTGGCGACATGGGAATTCACTACACCACGGCCGTGGTTCCGGCCGAGCGGTCCGGAGCGGACACCGACAACGCGGTGCTGATCTTCGCCGCCGATCTCGCGGACGACATTCCGGGCTTGCCGCTGCCCGTGGCACTGCACGTCGTCGGCAATGAACTCGGCTGCTTCGGCCCGCACGCCCAGCCGATCGGCCCCGCGATCCCTGTCTCTGACGACTGGCTGCGTGCAGCCTCCCCAACCGGCGGCTACGACGCCCAGGCCCGAGTGTGCGTGGTCCTGGAGCCCCTGTCAGAGGAAGCCGGCACGGGGGGTGCGTCGATTGCTCAGGGAGTCGATGAGCCCGACCTTCCATCGTGGGTGGGGGACGTCGTGGCGGGCCGTTACCGGATGGCCATGCGGCCAGTACGGGTCTCGACCGGCAGCCTGGGTCTGCTTGACGTCGCCATTGGGGCCCCCACCACTCTGACGGAGTGGGCGGCACTGATGCACACCCCGTAGCAGCTCGGTACCGCGAGAGGGCCCCGCGATACGGGGCCCTCTCGCGGTACCGGTCTACATGTCGGAGGACCTGCTCTAACCGGTGCGATGAGCTCGCAGGACTTGTCGCGACCCCCTGTCGCGGCCCCCTGGCCGGTCTTGCTGCTATGCCCTGTGACCTGCAAGAACACCCGCCGCTCCCCCACGCTGAACCCATCGCGACAGCCGGGCCGAGGAACCCCTCGGCTTGGCCCGTCACCCGTAACGGTGATCTCCCGCGCGCCCGGGAGCCGGGGGGCAGCGGAGTGCGCGAGCGTGACCCCATGAACCGCTTTGCCCTCGCTCTCACCGTCGGTGCTGTCGCCTTCGGGGCCGGCGCCCTGCTGGTCGGCCAGGACGACCCGCACCCCCACTTCGCACCGTCCGGTGACACCGTGTCGGCGCCGTCCCGGCCGGCGTCGCCTCCGCCGTCGAGCCCGGTGTCGAGCTCCGGCTCCCCGCTTGGCCTGCCGGTCGCGGTCCCATCGTCGAGCCCGGCCGCGCCCGCCGCCGCCCCCGTCCCCTCCCCCGAACCGCCGGCCGCCGCCGAACCCGAGTCGGCCGACGCGGACGAGCCTGCGCCCGCGAAGGCGCCGGCCGCACCGTCCCGGCATCGGCCGACGGCCCAACCTGCCGCGCCTCATCACGAGCCGACGCACGCTCAGCCCGCCGCACCGGCCGCCCCCGCTCCGGCGCCGGCGTACGGGCTCGGAGACGTCTGCCGGATGGCACAGGGACACGTCGATCCGACGGTCCTCGCGATGTGCCGCAGTCAGGCCGGCGGCCAATGAGCCACGATCCGGACGTGACGGCCGATACTCTTCCGCCATGACGGCACCCATGTACAAGATCCCGCCCAAGGGGCGGCGCGTATCGTTCATCGGCAAGGGCGGGTCCACGAAGACCCACACGCTGATGCACGTCCTCGGCCACTGGCAGCGGATGGGCCTCCCGGTCGGAGCGATCGACTCCGACGAGCCCGGCGAGGACGAAGACGGCTCGCTCTACACCTGGCACCAGATGGGCGTTCGGACCACCCCGGAGGGCGAGAAGGTCAACGTCGTTCCCGGGCTGGAGATCCGGCCGCAGTACAGCGCGCTGCGCCTGGCGAGCGAGGTCACGAAGACGACCCCCGAGGGCGGAATCCTCGGCATCGACACGGGGTCGTGGAACAACCGGCCGGGCGGCATCCATCACAGCGCGCTGGCCATGTCGGATCTCGTGGTTCTGTGCTTGCAGCCGCACGAGGGGGAGCTCAACCGCTCGGCCTCGGTGTGGGCTGCTCTCAAGTACCTCGAAGAGACCGGCGCCCGCCGGCCGGAGCTGGTCGTCCTGTTCACCCGGACCCACCACAACGCGAAGTCCACGGACGAGGTGCGAGGCACCCTGACCCGTGCGGAGATCGAGGTCCTCAAGAACACCGTCCCGAACCAGATGGGCGAGGACGGGTACAGCCGGGCGTTCGGCAAGCCCCTGACCCTCGAAGACGGTGACCCCATGCACCTGATCGCGGCCGAGATCGCAGAGAGGATCTCGCTGTGAGCGGAGGGGGGAACGCCATGGACAACATGTTCGCCGCCGCTCTCGCCAAGCGCGGGCAGGGTGCGAACGTGCTGCCACAGCAGGGGGCCGGGGTGGTTCCGCCGACGTTTCAGGCGCCAGGCGAGCCCGCCGCCAACGAGGAGGCCACGCCAATTGGCGTGAAAGTGTTCGATAAAGAATCGAACACCGAGCTTGAGGTGACGTCGGTCGCCACCGGCACAGAGGCGCAAGCCGGCGCTTCGAAGACTGCGGAAGCCGACGTGGCGAAGGCCGCCGACGCTGCGGTGCCGACAGATCCCCTCACGCCGGAGGAGGTTCTCCAGCTCACCCAGGCCGAGAACCGGATCAAGGCGTTCGGCAAGGCCGCGGCCGACGCGGGCGAGGCGTTCCAGGAGATCCGGGACAACCATCTCCAACGGCACTACGGGCTGACCTGGGCGCAGTATTGCCCGCAGCACTGGGGATGGTCGGCCTCCCAGGTGGACCGGTTCATCCGGGCCGCGCCCGTGATGCGCGCCCTGCACCTGCCGAACGAGGCCACCGCGCGCGAGTTCACGACCATGTACGAGACGTGGGGGGCCGACACGACCCGAGCCGTATGGAAGGGCGCCGTCGAGGGAGCCGGCGGGAAGGGGACGGCCAAGGCCGCCCGCATCGCCGTGCAGAGCATTACCGAGAGCGTCGAGGAGGGAGAGGCCCCGCCGTCTCCCGAGAAGCTGTCGGAGATGGCCCGCGAAGCGGTCACCCAGGCAGCCGCGCGCCCTGCCGCCCGGCCGGGCTCACGCCCAACCGCCGCCAAGGCCGAGGACGAGCAACCCGCCGCCGACCAGGACACCGGCCACGCCGCCGACGCGAGCGCGCCTGACGCCCCCGCAGCAGCGTGGGCCGTCCCGGCGGAAGCAGCCCGGGAACTGGCCGACCTGATCGTCAAACACGCCGAGATCAAGGGGAGCACTCCCGAGGAGGAGTTCGAGCATGCCCTCGACGTCCTCCGCCGGCACTACGACGGCGCAGCGGCAACCGAGTAGATCGGTCCCCCGCCGCACAGCAACAGCCCCGAGGCAACCGGCCCCGGGGCTGTTGCTGTTCCTGCGGAGCGGACTCCGAGGAGAATCACGCCATGAGCACCGACACCGAGGCGGCCTCGCCCTACGCGCAGGCCCAGCAGCAGAGCACCGACGACCCCGGCCGCTGCGCCGTCCCCTGGGGCATCTGTCCCGAGCACGGTCCGACCCTGCGGTCGAGCGCCGACCGCACCGTGTGTACCGACCTGGCCTGCCTGAACAGCTGGGAGTACGACCGGCTCGACGCACCGTGCCCGGAGCCAGCCACCCACACCGTGAAGGCCGACGACGGAGGCCGCTACGGCGTGTGCGACGGCCACGCCATCGCCGCCCGCACGGAGGTCGTCGGCGGCGAGATCCTCCCCGGCATTCCCCGCTGACCCAGTCCGACAGTCCCGGCGCGACCGCCGGCCGCCACCACCCCGGGCCGCCCCGCTGCGCTCTGCCGCAGC
>NZ_JBHWUI010000308.1:0-4552 GCF_042737525.1 Kitasatospora sp. NPDC059973
GGGCCCGCCCGGGGGGGGGGCCCCCCCCCCGGGCGCCGCCCCCGCCCCCGGGGGGCCCGCGCCCCCCCGGGGGGGGGCCCCCCGGGGCCGGGTGGGGTCCGGGTCAGTGCTTCCCGGCGTCCTTGACCTTCTCCACGGCCTGCTTCAGGTCGCTCTTGGCCTGCTCGCCCCGGCCCTTCGCCTCGATGGTGCGGTCACCGGTCGCCTTGCCGGCGGCCTCCTTGATCTTGCCCTCGACCTTCTCACCGGCGTTGCGCAGCTTGTCGTCGGCACCCATCGTGTCGCTCACTCCCTCTCGTGGAGTCCGGCTCTCTCGTGGACTCGGGCGTCGCTCGCCCCGACCGGCGTCTGCCCGGTTCGCCCGGTTCCACACCCGGTGGTGCCGGGTTCGTCGCGGAACCCGGTGCCGAAGGGTCCGTCGCGGGCCCGGTGGTGCCGGATTTGTCGCGGGCGGGAGTGTCGCAATGCCCGGCAGGTGTGACCGGGCCGGAGCCGGGCAGGCGCGAACCAGGCCCGAGGCGCAGGTGAGAAGGGTGCCCGCCGCCCCCCGGGCGTCGGTTCGGCCGGTTCCCGACGACCGGTCGTCGACCGGCGCCCGCGCGCTCGCCCGTGCCACGCGCCATGATGTGCGGGACGGCCCGCCGCCGTCCGGACCCGACCGGGAGCCAGCCATGCGGAGGCCAGCCGAGCAGCCCACCCGAGGGGCGGGGGAGCGGGTCCGGCACGCCGCCCCCGGCCCCGGCCGGGTGGAGGGCGCCGGCCGCACGACGGCCGACGGCACCGGGCGGATCGCCGCCGGGCCGCCCGCCCCGGGCTTCCACGCCTCCCCGGGCCTTCGCGACTCCCCGGGCTTCCGCGCCTCCCCGGGGAGGCCGGGATGAACCGCTCACCGAGTGGCCCCCTTCCCGACCGGTCCGGCGTTCCGGTACCCCCCGGCCGGGGGCCCGCACCCGAGTACTCCGAGCGCCTCCTGCTCGACGGCGGCGAGGGCGCGGTGCGGCGCTGCCGCGAGTTCAGCCGCCGGATCCTGGAGGAGTGGCACTGGCTGCCCGCCGACGACGAGGAGCAGCGCGCGGCGACCGAGGACGTCCTGCTGATGGTCTCGGAACTCGTCACCAACGCCTGTCTGCACGCCCCGGGCGGCCCCCGGGAGCTGCGGCTGAGCTGGAACGGCGAGCGGCTGCGGGTCGAGGTCGTGGACGCCAGCCCGGTGCCGCCGCGGGTCCGGCCGGCCATCGTCCCGGGGCGGCCCGGGGGGCACGGTCTGCGCATCGTGGGCCGGCTCGCGAGGGCCTGGGGTTCGCTGCCCGCGGGCCGCGGGAAGCTGGTCTGGCTCGAAGTGCCGTCCCCGCTCGGCCAGCGCGTCCGCGGCGGCTGACCCGGACGGGGACGGCTGTGTGGTGGCAGCGCCGCGTGCTCCGGGCCTGGACCCGCCGGTAGGCGATCACGCGGCAGGCGGGTGCCGGGACCGCCGCGTCAATGCGTCCCGGAGGTTCCAGCCGGGACCTGGTGCGGACACCGACCGGTGCTCAGGCCTGCGGCGGGGGAGGTGGGTTGTCGAGGAGGAGGTCGTGGCCGACGTCGGTGAGGGCGTGGCGGACCTGCTTGCCCTCGCGCTGGGTGGCGATCAGGCCGGCCGCACGCAGGGCGGTGGCATGGGCGGAGGCGGAGGGCGGGGTGACGCCGAGCCGCTGGGCGAGCTCGGTGGTGGAGCAGGCGCTGCCGGCGATGGCGCGCAGGACGCGGGCCCGGGCGGGGCCGAGCACGGCGGCGAGGCCGTCGGCGGCCGGGGTCCGGGCCGCGGGCTCGGCGGCCGGGGCGGCGATCGGGTGCAGCAGCAGGCTCTGGCGGTCCGGCTCGGCCAGCAGGCTGATGCTCCGCTGGACGAAGTAGTTGGGCCGCAGTTCCAGGCCCCGGCCGCCGAGTTCGAAGGAACCCTCCAGCTCGCCGAGGGTGCACTCCAGCACCCCTTCGTCCCGCCAGACGGCCTTCGGGTGGAGCGTGCCGAGCATTTCGCCGATCCCGGAGCGGGCGGCGGTGCGGGCCCGGACGGCGATGTCGGCTTCCAGGGCGCGGCGGATGTCGGGCCAGTCCGGGGCGAGGCAGGCCTGGAACAGCGCCCAGGCGCCGTCGCTGACCTCGCGCAGGCCCCGGCTGCCGTCGTCGCGCAACCGGGCCAGGGCGGCCGGGAGTCCCAGGCGGTTGCCGAAGATCGCGACACCCTCCTCCACGGTCTGCTGCGGGACGGAGAGGAGCGCGTCGAGCTCGTCGGTCAGCTGGCGGCGGACGGCGTCGAGGTCCGCCACCATGAAGTCGGGGATGCCGATCGGGCTCGCGTTGACCACTTCGAGGAAGCGCACGGCCCGGTGGGGCACGTGGCGGCGGGCGTCCCGCCACCAGCGTTCGCTGCGCGACCCGTTGCCCTGGTGAACGCCCAACCGGGCCGAACCGGCCAGCAGATGGTCGAGCGGGGATATGACGAACCGGGTCCTCGCGAGGTCCGCGACCCCGAACCTCAGTGCGATCACGAACCTTCCTCCGGCTCCCCGCAGCCATCCTGACCTGCCGCGTTGTCGACTATTAGGCTCAGAGGCTAATGCATGGCCGTCCGGCCGTCCCCATTGGCATGCTCTCTCTCGTCGGCGCGACTGAGGCCCGCTCCGGCCCCCACCACGAGGGGAGTGGGGGCCGGAGCACGATCCTCGACCGGGCGTTCGCCGAACCGAGCGCCCGGTGTCGCCCGGCGGAGCGGCCACGACGGCCAAGACGGCCGCGACGGCCGCGATCTGACGACCCGCCCGGGCGCAGAGGGCGTTCGCGAAGTCCCGCCGGGTCCGCGAGCTCGCAACGGCCCCTAGGTGCTCTTCGCCGCGCCGACGGTGCTGAGCGGCGCGGCCAGCGACTCCAGGCTGCGCCGTTCGGCCCGGACCCCGATCGCGGCCTCGACCAGCCCGGCGGCGGTCATCAGGGCGGCGCCGATGCAGAACGCGAGGGTCGTGTCGGACACCTTGCCGCTGCTCACCAGCCCGTTGAACAGCAGCGGCCCGCTGATGCCGCCCACCGCCGTGCCGACGGCGTAGAAGAAGGCGATGCACATCGCCCGGGTCTCCAGCGGGAAGATCTCGCTGACGGTCAGGTAGGCCGAACTCGCCCCGGCGGAGGCCAGGAAGAGCACCGCCGTCCAGCAGGCCGTCATGCTGACCGCGGACAGCGAGCCCTGTTGGAAGAGGGCGGCGGTGCCGAACAGCAGCAGGCCGGAGCCGATGTAGGTGCCGGCGATCATCGGTTTGCGGCCGACCGAGTCGAAGAAGTGGCCGAGCAGCAGCGGGCCGAGGAAGTTGCCGACCGCGATCACCGCGAAGTAGTAGCCGGTGTCGCCCTCCGGCACCTCGAAGTACTTGGTGAGGATGACCGCGTAGCCGAACGTCACCGAGTTGTAGAGGAACGCCTGGCCGATGAAGAGCGCGAGGCCCAGCACCGTGCGGCGCGGGTAACTGCCCACCACCGTACGGGCGATCGTGATGAAGCCGAGCGGCCCGCGCTCGCGGATGCGGATCGGGTCCCCCTCGACCGGCGGCAGGGCGCGGCCGGTCTCCTCCTCCACGATCCGTTCGGCCTCGGCCACCACCTCCTCCGCCTCCGCGGCGCGCCCGTGGGTGAACAGCCAGCGCGGGCTCTCCGGGACGTGCCGGCGCACCAGCAGGATCACCAGGCCCAGCACCACGCCGATGGCGAAGGCGAGCCGCCACCCGACGTCGGTGGCGAACAGCGCGGTGTTCAACAGCGCGATCGAGGCGAAGGCGCCGAGCGCCGCGCCGATCCAGAAGCTGCCGTTGATGATCAGGTCGATCCGGCCGCGCACCCGGGCCGGGATCAGCTCGTCGATCGCGGAGTTGATCGCCGCGTACTCGCCGCCGATGCCGAAGCCGGTGAAGAAGCGGCAGAGGAAGAAGAACCAGGCGCTCCAGGAGAACGCCGTGACGGCGGTGGCCACCAGGTAGACGGCCAGGGTGAGCATGAAGAGCTTCTTGCGCCCCAGCCGGTCCGTCAGCCAGCCGAAGAACAGGGCGCCGCTGCACGCACCCGCCACGTACATGGCGGCCGCGACGGTGGTCACCTGGGTCGTCGAGATGCTGATGCCGCTGCCCTGCTCGGCGAGCCGGGCCGCCATGTTGCCGACGATCGTGACCTCCAGACCGTCGAGGATCCAGACGGTCCCCAGGCCGATCACGATCCGCCAGTGCCAGCGGGACCACGGCAGCCGGTCGAGTCTGGCCGGCACGTCCGTCTCGATGACCTCGCCACCGGGCGAGTCCCCGGTCTGCGGTGGCTGTTGCGTCCTCTTCGCGGACGCTTTCACCGAGTCGGCCATGACACTCTCCTCCTACGCCGGAACGGGACGCCCCCGCGTCTGCCCGGCTCTCCGGCGATCACACGGGCCGACCCGCGTCCGCCGGGACCCGGCCGCACCCCTGGGCCCCGACACGCCGTTGGCGGCCCCGGCGAGGGGCCGCCAACCGGGGGGGGTGGACGGGGGGGGGGCGGGCCCGGG
>NZ_JBHWUI010000309.1:0-4501 GCF_042737525.1 Kitasatospora sp. NPDC059973
GGCCCGGCGGCCGCCGTCGCCCTGCCGCCGCGGGCCGAGCGCGGCGAGCGGGCGCAGGCGGCCGTCGAGCGGCTGCGCCCGGCGGGGGTCGAGGCGGTCGCCGTCACCTGGGTCGACAACGCGGGCATCGCCCGGGTCAAGGCCGTCCCGCTGGACGGGCTGGTGCACGCCGCCGAGTGGGGCGTCGGCACGGCGCCCTGCTTCGACGTCTTCCTGGCCGACGACTCGATCGTCACCAGCCGGTCGATCGGCGGGCCCACCGGGGACCTCCGGCTCTACCCGGACCTCGACCGGGTGGTCCCGCTGGCCGCCCAGCCCGGCTGGGCCTGGGCCCCGGGCGAGCGGTACACCCAGTCCGGCGCCCCGCACCCGGGCTGCCAGCGGCTGTTCGCCCGCCGGATGACGGCCGCCGCCGCCGAGCGCGGGATCACCGTCAAGGCCGGTATCGAGGTCGAGTGGGTCGTCGCGCTCGCCGGACCGGCGCAGGAGGAGCCCCGCTACCCGACCGACGGCCCGGCCTACGGCATGCAGCGCCTGACCGACCTCTCCGACTACCTGCGCGAGGTGCTGCACGCCCTCGGCGCGCAGGGCCTCGCCGTCCTGCAGATCCACCCCGAGTACGCGCCGGGCCAGTTCGAGGTGTCGGTCGCCCCGGAGGGGCCGGTCGAGGCCGCCGACACCTCCGTCCTGGTCCGCCAGACCGTCCGCGCCGTCTCCGCCCGGCACGGCCTGCGCGCCTCCTTCGCCCCGGTGGTCGAGGCCGGTTCGGTCGGCAACGGCGGCCACCTCCACCTCAGCCTCTGGCGGGACGGCCGGAACCTCGCCCGCGGCGGAGCCGGCCCGCACGGGCTGACGGCCGAGGCGGAGGGCTTCCTCGCCGGAGTGCTCGGCGCGCTGCCCGAGCTGCTGGTGCTCGGCTCCTCCAGCCCGGCCGGGTACCTGCGGCTGGTGCCCTCGCACTGGGCCGGCGCCTACCAGTGCTGGGGTCTGGAGAACCGGGAGGCGGCGCTGCGGCTGGTGACGGGCTCCACCGGGGAGCGCGCCACCGCGGCCAACGCCGAGATCAAGTGCTTCGACGCCACCGCCAACCCGTACCTGGCGATCGGCGGGGTGCTCGCCACCGGTCTCGCCGGGCTGGCGCAACGGCTCGCGCTCCCGCCCGAGTTCACCGGCGACCCGGCCGAGGCCGCGCCCGGCACGGTGCCCCGGCTCCCGGCGGGCCCGGGTGACGCGCTCGAGGCCTACCAGCGGTCGGCGGTGCTCCGCGAGGCGCTCGGCGAGCCGTTGTACGAGGCGGTGCTGGCCGTCCGCCGCGGCGAGAGCGAGCGCCACGCCTCGGCCACCCCGGAGCAGCTGGTCGCGGCCACCCGCTGGCGGTACTGACCGGTGCGCTCGCTGGAGGTGCCGGCGCTGGTCGACCACCACTGCCACAGCGTGGTGGTGGCCGACCTCGCCGACGGCGCGCTGGCCGGGCTGCTCACCGAGTCCGACCGCCCGCCCGCGCCCGGCACCACGCCGTTCGACAGCGCCCTCGGCCTGGCCGTGCGGCGCTGGTGCCCGCCCGCGCTGGGGCTGCCCGTGCACGCCCCCGCCGCCGACTACCTGGCCCGGCGGGCGGAGCTGGGCGCCGCCGAGGCCACCCGGCGGCTGCTGGCGGCCGCCGGGCTGGACACCTGCCTGGTGGACACCGGCCTGGCCGAGGCGGCCGGCCACCCGCTGCTCCCGCTCAGCGAGTTCGCCGAGGCGGCCGGCGCCCGGGTGCGCGAGGTGGTCCGGCTGGAGTCCGTCGCCGAGACCGTCTCGGCGCCGGCCGGGTCCTGGCCGGCCCTCGTCCGCGAGGCGCTGGCCGCGTCGGCGGCCGGCGCGGTGGCGGTCAAGTCGGTGGTGGCCTACCGGCAGGGCCTGGCGGTACCGGCCGAGCGCCCCGCCCCGGCGGCGGTGGTGGCGGCCGCCGGGGAGTGGCTGCGCGCCGGGCGCGGCCGGCTGAGCCACCCCGTGCTGCTGCACCACCTGCTCTGGACGGCGCTCGACGTCTGCGCCGAGCTCGGCCTGCCGCTCCAACTGCACACCGGGTTCGGCGATCCGGACCTCACCCTGCACCGGGCCGACCCGTCGCTGCTGACCGACTTCGTCCGGGCCGCCGAGCCGAGCGGCGTTCCGCTGGTGCTCCTGCACGGATATCCCTACCACCGGCAGGCGGCCTGGCTGGCCCAGGCCTTCCCGCTGGTGTACACCGACCTCGGGCTGACGGCCTCCTACGTCGGGCCCCGGGTGGCCGCCGTACTCGGCGAGATGCTGGAGCTGGCGCCGTTCGGCAAGCTGCTCTTCTCCACCGACGCCTACGGATTGCCGGAGCTTTACCTGGTGGGCACCGCCCAGTTCCGGCACGGCCTGGGCGCCCTGCTGGACGGCTGGCGCGCGGACGGCGCCTGCTCGGCGGCCGATGGCCGCCACCTCGCCCGGCAGGTCGCGGCGGACAACGCCCTTCGCCTGTACCGGCTCTGAGCGGCGGGCGGCCGCGGTGGCGGCCCGGGCCGGCCGGCCGGTGGAGCGTCCGGCCCTGGTCGGCGCGGTGCGGGCGCCCCGGCGGCGGCCCCTGACCGGGTGCGCCGAGCGGCCCCGGTGGCCCGGGAATTGTGGATCGTCTACGCCCCGGTGAGGGAAAGCGCGCGCGGGCCGGATATTCACCGTATGGATTGACACCGGGTCGGATCGGCCGGAGCCGCACCCCTCGGAAGTGGCCGAACGGTGTCGATTAGATGACTACCTCTTGCGGATTACAACGCATGTTCACTAGCGTCCCGATCATTCCACTGCACCTGCCATCCGCAGCTGCACGACGACTCGGGAGGGCCAACCCCTATGAGTGTTCCTCGGATCAGCCGGACCCGGTACGCCGCAGTGGGCGTCGCCCTCGCCGCGGCCAGTGCCCTGGCACTGCCTGCCGGGACCGCCGTCGCCGCCTCCGGGGCCGAGCCGACCACCGGGCCGCTGCTGAGCTACGTCGTCAACACCCAGGCCAACCACGGCCAGGTGCAGAAGGTCGAGAAGGCCGTCACGACCCTCGGCGGCACCGTGGTGTACTCGTACGAGCAGATCGGCGTGGTGATCGCCCGCTCGACCGACACCCAGTTCGCCGCCAAGCTGCGGAAGGCGAAGGGCGTCCAGTCGGTCGGCACCAGCCGCACCAAGGGCATCACGGCCGCCGAGACGCAGAAGGCCGAGGTCGCCGCCGAGCCGGTCACCGCCGCCGCGGCCGGCCAGGAGCCCTACTGGGCCAACCAGTGGGACATGCGTCAGATCGGCGTGGACAAGGCCCACAAGCTCTCCCTGGGCAGCCGCAACGTGACCGTCGGCGTGCTGGACTCCGGCATCGACGGCACCCACGAGGACCTCGCCGCCAACGTCGACGCCTCGCAGTCGGTCTCCTGCATCGACGGCGGCAAGCCGAACACCGACTGGGCGGCCTGGCAGCCGGGCCCCGACGGCGACCACGGCACCCACGTGGCCGGCACCATAGCCGCGGCCAAGAACGGCAAGGGCATCGAGGGCATAGCCCCGAACGTCAAGCTGGCCGCCGTCAAGGTCGTCGACGACGGCGGGTTCATCTACCCGGAGTACGCGATCTGCGGCTTCGTCTGGGCCGGTGAGCACAAGTTCAAGGTGACCAACAACAGCTACTACGTCGACCCGTGGATGTTCAACTGCCAGAACGACGCGGACCAGGCGGCGATCACCACCGCCGTGCGCCGCGCGGTCGAGTTCTCGCAGCGCAAGGGCGTCCTCAACGTGGCCGCGGCGGGCAACGAGAACATCGACCTCGCCCACAAGACCGTGGACGTCAGCAGCCCGGACGACACCACCCCGGGCACCCGCCCGATCACCCAGGACTGCCTCAACCTGCCGACCGAGCTGGACGGCGTGGTCTCGGTCTCCTCGGTGGGCGTCAACGGTGACAAGTCGTACTACTCCAGCTACGGCAAGGACAAGGTGACCGTCGCCGCCCCCGGTGGCGACCGGCTCTACCAGATCCCGGACACCCCGGACAAGAACGGCCGCACCCTCTCCACCATCCCCGGCGGCCGCTACGGCTACATGCAGGGCACCTCGATGGCCTCCCCGCACGCGGCCGGCGTCCTGGCGCTGCTCGCCAGCACCTTCCCGTGGGCGAGCCCGGAGGAGCTGACCGAGCTGCTGACCAACCAGGCCGAGTCGCACGCCTGCCCGTCGGGCCCGTACAACCCGGGCGGCACCGGCAGGTGGGCGGCCACCTGCGAGGGCGGCGCGGACGACAACGGCTTCTACGGCGCGGGCATCATCAACGCCGAGAAGGCGGTCCAGTGGTGGCGCTGACGCGCTGACCGCACGGTAGGCGCCGACGGTCCGAGCGGCCGGGGCTGATCGAACCGAGGGGTGGGGGGGGGGGGGGGGGGCCGGGGGCCCCCCCCCCCCCAGGGTCCGGGGGGTCAGCCGGCCGCGACGGGCCGGGGGTCGCACTGGG
>NZ_JBHWUI010000310.1:0-4477 GCF_042737525.1 Kitasatospora sp. NPDC059973
GCTGCGGGGCCGTACGGCCCCGCAGCAGCGGGGTCGGCGGGGGCACCCGGCCGGCGGCGTCGGCGCCGGGCCGAACGTGTCGTCATGTGTGCGGGAGGGGCCGGCCGGGGCGGTCGAGCAGCGGTTCGGCGCGGCCGTCGGCCAGGTGCAGCACCGCCATCCAGCCGCCCGCACCCCACGGCCCGTCGTCGAGCGGCGCGGCCCAGCCGACCCGCACCCCTTGGTGGTGGAGCCGGTGAACGCCGGCGGCCTCCGGTGCCGACCAGGACGACGTGGTCCAGCCCGCGCCGAAGGTGCCCGCCAGGGCGCCTGCGCGGTCCGGGGGCCCGAAGCGGCGCACCGGGTCGGAGGTGGCGCGCAGCACCGCGTCCGGCTGCAGTCCGGTGTCGTCCGGGTGGGCGACGGGGACGGCGGGCACCCGCCGGGCCGACGCGGCGGGGGGCGGGCTGGGTGGCCCGGCCGGTCGGCACGCGCGGGGCAGCGGCCGGGGCGGGAGTTTCTCCCCGGGACGTTACGGGGGCGGCCGTGACCGGTCCGGTGGCGGGCGCCGTTTCACCCCGGGGAGCAATGGCCGCCGGCGGGGCTCCTTCGGTGGGGCGGGCGGCGCGGTGCACGGCCGCCGTTTCGCCCCGGGGTGTTTCGGTGGCGGGCCCGGCGGCCGGGTGCGGGTGCCCGGCCGAGGGGCGGGGATCGGGCACGGCGGCCGGCGCCGTCCAGGCGGCACCGGAGACGCCTCCCGAGGCGGACCGCGTTTCGCCCCGGGGCGTTTCTGCGGCCTCCGGGGCGGGTTGTCCCGCCTCCCGGGCCTGGGCCGGGTGTGCGGCGAGCAGCTGCTCGGCCGGCACGCGGTGGCGCTGCATCACGCCGTACGCGCAGTGGAGGACGTCGCTCACCGCTTGGCGCGCAAGGGCCGCGCCACCGTCGCGGGCCGCCCGGTCGAACTGGAGGAGGAGCAGCCGGTCGGCGCGGGCCAGCCGGTCGCCGAGGGTGAGGAGTTCGGCCGCCGCCGGGTTGTCGGCCAGGCCGTCGGGCAGCCCCGTTTCACCCCGGGGTGAAACGGCGGCCGCGGTGCGGGCCTGTTCCTGCTTCTCCTTCTCCCGGGCGCGGTCCGCTTTCGACGAGCACGCCTTGGAGCAGTACTTCGGCCAGCGGCCCTTGCCCGCCCACGCCAGCTCCGCGGCGCACCCGCGCACACCGGACCGCCGAACAGCATCGGCTCGACGGCCGCGTTTTGCCCCGGGGAGAAACTCATGATCGAAATGCTAGCCAGGCGACATGCCGGGCTTTCTCCCCGGGGGGATCGGCCTCCCGGACAGGGCCGGCCCGGCCGCGCGGCGCGGGGGCCGTGACGGGGCACTGCCGCGTGGTGGGGCGATGGATCAGTTGTTCTGGCCACCGCGCGGCAGCGGGATCCGCAGCAGCTCCCACAGCGGCCGGCCGCTGGAAGCCCAGCGCCCGAGGAGTTCGCGGTCGACCAGGAGCACGTTCTGCTCGGCGCCCCACTTCTGGGACGGCTTGGTGAACCGGCCGTTGGTGACCACCACCGGCACCTCTGCCTTATGCACGCGCTCGTTGGCGCCCACCAGGCTGTACAGAACGCCCACCGAGACCCCCGCGCCGCCGACCGGGTCCTGCTTGTGCTTGCACTGCAGCACCCAGGTCCGGCCCATCGGGTCCGTGGCCAGCACGTCCGCGCTCTGGTCACCGCCCTGCCCGACCCTGCGCGCCGTGCAGCCGTCGCGCAGCAGCAGGTCGCGCACCGCGAACTCGAAGGCGTCGTGTCGCATGTGGTCCAGCCCCCCGGGGCCGGTCAGCGTGAGCCGCAGTCGCCGCTGGCGCTCCAGGTCGGCCAGCCGTCGGGCCTGCTCCGCGTGCTGGCGCTCCAGCAGCCGGCGGATGGAGAGGGCCGCGACGCCGGCCCCGATCAGCGCCAGCACGACCACCACCCAGACGTGGGCCGCCAGCCAGCGCAGCACCGCGAGCACCAGCATGACGGCCACCACCGCGCCGCCCAGGACGAGTAGCAGCCCCGCCCCGTCGTCCTTCTTCTTCGGCCGGCGACCGCCGCCGCGGCGGGCCGGAGGTCTGCGTGTACTCACCGGCCGCCCCCGATGCCGACGACAACCGCGGTCCGTTCAAGTCGAGCCACCCGGCCCCACCCCCAGTACGTGGACACGCCTACGGCACCCATCGCATCACCCCTCCCTGACAGCGCGTCAGCCGCGCACGGAAGCGCGCGCCGGAGCGTCAGCGGCCCGCCTGGTTCACCGCGTCGGCCACGTTCCCGACCAAGTGCAGGATCATCTGCCCCCAGGAACTCGACGCGATGACGACGCCGAACACCACGCAGACGAACGCGGTCAGCCGTTCGTTCACGCGGCTGCGGGCCTCGGTGCGCCGGGCGAGCAGCAGGTAGATGACGATTGCGAAGAACACGGCCGCGCTGACCGACAGCATGCTGGTCCCACCCCAGACCTCGGTTGTCCGTACGGCGACCACCGTCGCCCTTCGGGTGAGCATGCCATAACACCCAGTCACAGTCCGGTGGTTCGGAGCAGACGACCCCCAGCCGCGCAGCGGAGCGCATATCGCGGCGTCACCCGCTCGCCGGCGCGGTCGTCGACCAGGATGTGGGCGCCCGAGGACCTGCGGACTCGACTTCGAGATCCGGGTCGAGCCCGCGTGGGCCCCGCCCCTACACCCCGGCCGGCTCCACCGCGGTGCCGCGGGGGCGGGCAGGGAGAGCGCCCGCCCGCAGGACTCAGGGCCAAGGACGGTGGCTGGGCAGGCTTCGCGTGCGGCGTGCGTTGCGATCCGCAGGTCCGTGGCGACCGGCAGCGCCGCGGCGTGCTGCACGCGGCAACCGGCGCCGGCACCCAGCGGACACGAACACGGCCGACTTCATCGCGGGAAGGTCAGCTCCGGTCGTCCGGCACGACGGAGACCGCCAGGCCGCCGGGGCCGAGCCGACGACGAGAGGCCGGCACCGCAGACGCCTCGGACACCGCCGGCACCTCGGCGGCGGCCGGCTCCAGGAACGGGGCCCGCTCGACCGCGAGGAGCCGGGCGCCGCCGGACGACTCGACAGGAACATCGGTGGCGGGCTCGGAGAAGGGCTGCCACAGCGGCCGCCGGACCGGACCGCCAGAATGATCACTCATAGCCGACAGTCTGTCACCGAACCCAGGCCACGCGGCCGCAACGGCAACCCACGGTCTCCGGCTCCCTGGTCTCGCCGAGCGCACCGCGCCTTCGCCCGTCCCGCTCGTTGGTGTGAACCGGACGGTTCCGGTGGCCGCTGCGCCCGCCCCTGGGATAGACCGGGGGGATGACGACTGTGGACGACCAGCTGGTGGATGCGACCTGGCGGGCCGCCGATCTGACACGGGCCTACCTGATGCGGGACCGTGCCGCGGTCGAGAGCTGCCTCGCGGGCCTGGACGCCGACCGGCTGGAGTGGGTGCTGGCGTGGCTGGTCCTCGACCACGACGCGCTGTTCACCGAACTCGGGGAGCCGTCGATGGGGGTCGGGAGCCTCGACGTGGTGGCGGCCCTGGCCCCGCTGGAGGTGGAGTTCGCGGTCACCACCGCCGTCCACCGCGTCGCCTCCGGCGAGAGCGGCCTGGGCACAGCCATCGCAGGCCTCGCCCTCCCCGAGCAGATCCACGCCATCACGGTGTCCACCGCCGTCATGCTGCTCGAGGCCCTGGGCCTCGCCGGCGCACTCGACCGGATCGACCAGCAGGCCCGGCAATGCGTGAACGCCGGCCACCCCCGGCCCTATCCCACACCCTGACCAATACCAACCGGCAGGCCCGCCCCGCAGCCGTACCGGCTCCGGGCCTGCGGCGGGAAGAACGGCGGGCGCGGGAGTCACGGGACTTGCGGGAACGCGGTGAAGCACATCCGGCACGGGCGGGTGCCGGGTCAGCTGGCGGGTAGCTCCTCGGTCTCCTGGGAGTGCTGTTCGTCGTCGTCATCGGCCCAGCGGACCCTGTAGTAGGCGGCGGTCGCGAGGTGTTCCGACATCCCGGAGCCGCGCTCGTAGTGGCAGACCAGGCACTGGCCGGGGCCGTGGCCCATGCCGAGGTGGTCGTCGCCCTCAGCGCTGAAGGTCTCGTACTCGCAGACCGGGCAGAAGTCGAGATCGACGCCTTCCGGGTGGTGCTTGGGGTGGTACCCGTTGTGGAGCTCGACGGCTTCCGCCGCGCGGCGGCCGGCCTCGTCGTCGCCGATGCGCGCCAGGGGCTTGACCGCTCGCTTGCGGGAGGCCCGGTCGTCCTCCACGGCGCTCTGAAAATGCTGGTCCTCGTAGGCTGCGGCAAGCGCGCCCAGGGACGGGTGCTCGTCCAGGTCGAGCAGGGCGTCGACATGGCGGCGTTCTAGGGGCTGTTCAAGGTTCGGATCTTGCTGCGGTTCGATGGTGGGCTGGTGTCTCTGGTAGAACTCCGTGCTGTGGCGCGTTTTGACGTGACGG
>NZ_JBHWUI010000311.1:0-4460 GCF_042737525.1 Kitasatospora sp. NPDC059973
ACGGCGTTCGGTGCCCGAGACCGCCCACTCCCACTCCTTCGACAGCGGCAGCCGGGCGCCCCGCTCGGCCGCCGGCCGGGCGGCCGGGGCCGGCGCCACCCCCCCCCGCGGGCGGGGGGGGGGGGGCCGCGCCGGCGGCGGAGGGCTCCCCGCTACGGCAGTGGTTCGGCGTGCACCGGGAAGTGCAGGGACTGGTGCCCCCCGCTGGCGAGCATCCGGACCTCGCCCGAGTCGCTGATCTCGGCCCGGACGATGCCGGTGGCGTCCTCGTAGACGGGGTGGCCGCCGGGACCGGTCGTACTGGTGCGGGAGACCACGACGACGTCCTGCGGGGCCTGGGTGCCGGGCGTGCCCGGGAAGGTCAGTACGTAACGGTTCGCGGGGTTCATCGCCGATCTCCTCGGTCCACCTGGTCCCAGCTGTCCCTGGTGCCCATGCTGCCCCTACAGGTCTGCGCCGGGCCGGCCGGCGGCTTCCCGCCGTCGGATCAGGCGGCGGCCCCCGTGGCCCGGGCGGGAGCGCCGCGGACCTCCAACTCGTCGAGCAATCGGGCGGTGGCCCCGGCGACGGCTTCCACGGCGCGGTCGAAGGCCTCCTGGTTGTGCGCCGCCGGGGCGCGGAACCCCGACACCTTCCGCACGTACTGGAGGGCGGCCGCGTGGAAGTCCTCATCGGAGGCGTCCGGCGTCACGGGCGGTCTCAACGTCTTGATACTGCGGCACATGACCCCAGTCTCGCGCGCGGGGGCGCCGCTGGCGACCCCCATGTGTCACCGGCCGGCCATGGGCGGCACCTGGTGGGGTCATCCGATCGGATTAGGATTTCGCCCAGACGAATGGCCCGTCATCCCCGCGCCGCCCCGCTCCCCACCCCGCTCCCCCACCGGGTCGCCTGGCCCGGTCACCTGTCTGCACCGGCCCGACGACCGTGCCGGACCCCCTGCCCGGCTCCCGCCCGGGCGTCACCCCGGAGTCCCCCTTGCCACTCGCGCTGGTCGCCCTGGCCGTCACCGCGTTCGCCATCGGCACCACCGAATTCGCCGCCATGGGGTTGCTGCCCCAGGTCGCCGAGAACCTCCACGTCTCCATCCCCCAGGCGGGGTGGCTGATCTCCGCCTACGCCATCGGCGTGGTGATCGGCGCACCGCTGCTCACCGCGCTCGCCGCCGGACGGCCTCGCAAGCCCGTGCTGGTCGCGCTGGCCGGCCTCTTCGCGACCGGCAACCTGCTCTGCGCGATCGCGCCCGACTTCTGGTCGCTGGCGGCGGCCCGGTTGATCACCGGGCTGCCGCACGGGGCGTTCTTCGGCGCCGGGGCGGTCGCGGCCGCCGAGCTGGTCGCCCCGCACCGGCGGGCCCGGGCGGTCGCCGTGATGTTCTCGGGCCTGACCGTCGCCAACATCATCGGGGTCCCGGCCGCGACCCTGCTCGGGCAGCACCTCGGCTGGCGGGCCACCATGCTGGTGGTGGTCGCGATCGGCGCGCTCGGCACCGTCGCCATCGCGCGGCTGGTGCCCCAGCTGCCCACGCCCGCGCAGTCCGGCCTCCGGCACGAGCTGGGGGCGTTCCGCAGCGGACAGCTCTGGCTGGCCCTCGGCACGGTGGTGTTCGGCTGCGGGGGTTTCTTCGCCTGCTACAGCTACATCACCCCGCTGCTCACCGAGGTCTCCGGCTACGCCACCGGATCGGTGACGCTGGTGCTGGCGCTGTTCGGGGTGGGCATGACGATCGGCAACGTGCTGGGCGGCATCGCCGCCGACCGCGCGCTGCGGCCGACCGTCTGCGCCGCCTTCCTGCTGCTCGCCGCCACCCTGGCGCTCTTCGGGGTGACCGCCCGCTCCGAGTGGTCGGCCGCCCTGACGGTGGTGCTGGTCGGGCTCTTCGGCTTCGCGATCGTCCCGGCCGTACAGACCCTGGTGCTGCAGAAGGCCCGCAACGCCCCGACCCTCGCCTCGGCGACCGTGCAGGGCGCGTTCAACCTGGCCAACGCCCAGGGCGCGTACTTCGGCGGCCTCGCCCTGGACGCCGGGCTCGGCTGGACGTCGCCGACCCTGGTCGGCTCGGGCCTCGCCGCCTCGGGTGCGGTGATCGCGGTGATCGCCTGGGCCGCCGACCGCCGTCGCCCCGGGACGGCCGCCCCGGTACCGGCCCCGGCCCCCGGCCACCCCCTGCCCACCGCCGAGGCGGCCGCCCGCACCTGACCGGCCGGGCGGGGGCGCGCCGGGCGGGGCTCCCCCGCCCGACGGCCTCGCCCCGTTCGACCGCCTAGGCCGTCCGACGCTCCACCGGCTCGATCGTCCGGTGGGCGTCGGCCAGGAGGCGGTAGCCCTCGCCGTTGAAGGTGACGCCCGCCCGCTCCTCCTCGGTCAGCTCGCGCCGGATCCTGGCCGGCACCCCGGCGACCAGGGAGCCCGCCGGCACCTGCATGCCCTGCGGGACCACGGCCCCGGCCGCGACCAGCGAACCGGCCCCGATCCGGGCGCCGTTCAGCACCGTGGAGTTCATCCCGACCAGCACGTCGTCCTCGATCACGCAGCCGTGCAGGACGGCGTTGTGGCCGACCGAGATCCGCTCGCCGATCACCAGCGGGAAGCCCAGGTCCGCGTGCAGCGTGCAGTTGTCCTGGATGTTGGTGCCCGCGCCGACCGTGATCGCCTCGGCGTCGCCGCGGATCACCGCGCCGTACCAGACGCTCGCCCCGGCGCCGACCGTGACCGACCCGATCACCACCGCGTTGGGTGCGACGAAGGCGGTCGGGTCGATGTCGGGCACCCGGCCCCCGACTGCGGCGATCAGCGGCTCTGCCATGTCTCGTCCTCCTGGCGACAATCGACCGTCATGTGCCGGTCATGATGGCACCCCGGTCGTGGACCGCCCCCAGCACCCCGGTGATCGCGCCGGGGAGGTCACCGGACCACGCCGGTGGCCGCGAGGGTGCCGGTCGCCGTGGGCGGGGTGGCCGGGGTGGCCGGGTGGGTGTCGCAGAGGGCGGTGGCGACCAGGGCTTCGACGGTGGCGTTGGCCGCCGGGAGGTCGGAGAGGTCGTACGGGTTGACGGAGGCCGTGAACTGTCGCCGGCCGTCCGAGGCCCCGTACATCAGGGTGGTGTACCCCGGGATTCCGCCGCTGTGGCCCCAGTACTCGCCGCAGGCCGTCGACGTCCGCTGGAGGCCGAGGCCGTACTCGGCGGGACCGCTCTGCGGGGTGGTCCGCTTCATCTCGGCGAGTTGGGCCGGGGCGAGCAGCCGCCCGCCGAGCAGGGCGGAGACGAACCGGGCGAGGTCGGTGGTGGTGGAGATCCCGGCCCCCGACGCCCCGGCCATGCTCGGGTCGAGCAGGGTGACGTCCGCCGGTCCGGAGGCGAGCTTGTAGTAGCCGTGGGCGTGCGGGCCGGGGACGAAGGGCGAGTTGAGCGGCATCGAGGTACCGGTCAGACCGAGCGGGCGGATGATCCGGCGCTGGACCTCGTCGGCCCAGCCGCGGCCGGTGAGGCGCTCGATCAGCATCCCGATCACCACGTAGTTGGTGTTGGAGTAGTGCCAGCCCTGCCCGGGGGCGAAGTACGGGGGGTGCTGGGCGGCGAGGCCGACGAGCTCCTCCGGCGCGTACGGGCGCCAGCGGCCGACGTCGAGCCACCGCTGCAGGGCGGCGGGGTCCTCGTCGAAGGAGAAGGACGGGTCCTCGGTGTAGTTGAACAGGCCGCTGGTGTGGTTCAGCAGTTGGCGGACGGTGATCTGCCCGCCGTTCGGCACCACGCCGGGCAGGCGGCTCTCCACCGGGTCGTCCAGGCCGACCCGGTGCTCCGCCACGAGCTGCAGGACCACCGTCGCCACGAAGGTCTTGGTGACGCTGCCGATCCGGAACCGGCCGTCGGCGGTGGCCGGGGCGCCGGTGGCGAAGTCGGCCGTCCCGGCCGCGCCCTTCCAGACCGTGCGCCCGCGCTCGGCGACCAGCCCCAGCGCGGCGGAGGCGCCGCCCTGGGCCACCGGCCCGCGCACGGCCGCGTCCAGCGCCGCCCGGTCGACCCGGTCGGCGCCGCCGTCGGCCACCGGTCGGCCGGACCCGGGCCCCGCGCCCTGGGCACCCGCGACGGGGGCGAGGGCACCCACCAGGCCGGCACCGGCCAGCGCGACCGCCACCGCCCGTACGGCCAGCCCCCGCCGTCGCCGCCCCCGGTCCCGCCCGCCTTCCGGGCCCGTCCACTCCGCCCGGCCCGCCCGATCCCTCGTCGTTCCCGTCATGCCGCCGCCCTCCGGTGTCCGAACGGGCGGACTTTCCACAACATCCGCCCCGGTCCTGTCGACTGACACTCTGACAGTGCCGGGAGACGTACACGTCCGACCCAGGTCCCGAGCCTCTCCACCGCTGGTCCGATCTTCCGTCGGCGTGTCGCTCCACCCACAGGCGGAACAGGACCCTGACGGACCCGGGGGCACCCCTCCGCCCTGGGGCGGAGGGGTGC
>NZ_JBHWUI010000312.1:0-4457 GCF_042737525.1 Kitasatospora sp. NPDC059973
GAAAGCTACACGGCCGGCCTCCATCTACGCGGATCGATCATGTGGTTGAAGTCCCTGACCTCAACCACATGATCCGAACCTTGAACAGCTCCTAGGCCGGGCCGCCGGTCAACTGCTGCTCTGATACGAGGAGGGATCGTCTGTCGTGGACCGGCTTCATTTCGAAACGGCCAGGTTCACCATGCAGGAGCGCATCCGTGAGGCGGAGCATGCGTGTCTGGCTGCGGAGGCGCGCAACTGTATGGACACGACCAGGCCGGAGCCCGACGGCATGCCCGCAAGGTGACCGTCGCGGCAGCTGCCCTGGCCCTGACCGCGGCCGGGGCCACCGCCGGGGCCGGCCAGGCCCAGGCCGCCAGCGTCTGGAGCAACGGCTGGGACACCTACAGTGCGGCCATCCGTTGCACCGTCGGAAGCGACGAGGCCACCCTCTTCTGCCTCTACTACAGCCCTGGGGCGAACGGCGCCGTCTGGACTACGAACTACGACCAAACCAACTTCCGCGCCACCTACCCGACCGGCTTCAGCTGGGAGGTGCCCAAGTTCCGCAGCGACCGCTACGGCTCCGCGGGCGCCGGCCAGCAGGTCCTGCGCGACGCGGCCAGTGCCGAGAACGGCACCTCGCACGCCAACCTCGCCGTCTTCTCGGGCCTGCTGTTCAACGGCGACGTCACCTGGATCCCGCCGGGCCGCGGAGGCAATCTCAGCTCGTACCTCCGCAACAAGAACGAGAGCGCGCAGCTCTACTACTGAGCCTGAGCAGTCGGGTCCGCCTCGCCTCCTTCAGGCGGCAAAGCGGCGTCCGAAAGGCGGACTCGGCACAGGCCGACGTCGCCCAGTAATCCTCCAGCAGCAGCAGACTGCTGCCCCGCACGGGAGCCTGATGACGAGGGCGGTCGAGGTCGCCGCTGTCCGCCGGTCTCGAGCAACGCCCACGAATCTCCAGGAGACGCATGACGCCCCGCCACCGGCCCGACGCGCGGACTCGGCATGCGGCTGACGAACCGCGACCGCAGGACGGGAACCGCACCACCTCCCGGCGCCACGTCCGCCCCGGGACTGGCGACCGTCACGCTTCTGGCGGCCGTACTCCTCTCCCAAGCAGCCTGCGCAGCGCCGGGCCCGTCCGCGCCGGTCACACCGGTTCCCACGCCGACCGTCACCAACGGCGTTGGGGAACTCAGCCTGCCCATCGAGGCCTACATGCTGACTCCAGCGCAAGCCGTCGACTACGACTGGCTGCGTCAGGCCTCCACCGGCGACTGCATGAGGCGCTACGACCAGCCGTACACGGTGCCGGCCAGGCCCACCATGGGCAGCCTCCGGTACGACCGGTACGACGTTCTCAGTCGCCGCTACGGAATCTCTGACCTCGGAGCGGCCCAGAAGTGGGGTTACCACCCCGGCCGGACACCTTAGCTGCCTCGAGCGCGAAGCCCACGGCATTCGGACAGCTGCCGCAGGAAACGCAGACCGTTCTGATGGGCGCCGATCCCCGGGACGGCCGACGCGTGACCTCCTTCGCCGGTAAGCCACTGCCCGAGGGCGGGTGCCTCGCTGAGTTCGACCGCCTCCTGCCAGGCGCCCGCGGCGGACCCGCCGGCCCGGCCGGCGGAGGAGAGGGAGTCGTCACCACCATCAAGGCGGCGTCGTTCACCGACTCCCAGTCCGACTCCAGGGTCGTCGCCGCCATCACCTCGTGGTCCGCCTGCATGAGGACCCGCGGCTTCAGTGTCACGCACCCCCTCACGGCCAGCGACCCCTTCGCAGCGGCCACCGGGCCCGCGAGCACCCAGGAGATCGATCAGGCCCAGGCCGACGTGACTTGCAAGCAGGACACCAACCTGCTGGGCGTGTGGTTCGCCGTCGAGTCGGACTTCCAGAACAAGTCGATCAACAAGAACTCGGCAGAACTCGCCAAGATCAAGACGACCCTGGACGCTGAGACCACCACCCTGGACAAGCTGTTGCATCAGGTCCGGACCGAAGCGCCCCAGTAGCTCCGCACGAGGCTGGTCGGCACCCCGACGTGCCGTCTGCTGATCGTGCCCCAATTCACCATTAACACCTGCTTCCGACCCCTCAGCTCAGCGGCCGTTTTGGAGAGCTAAGCCCTGAGGCAAAGCGTTTGCGGAACTGTCACTGTGACGCTTCCGCGAAGGGCGCTCAGCTCGCCGCAGCAGCGGAGCCGGCGGCTTCCCTGGGAGGGGTATCGTGACGGCCTCGTTGGGGCGCGCAGCCGGCGTTGCACCTCGGTGGACTGTCCGCCTAAGGGCTGTCCCGCACCGACCGTCACAGCTCCGGAAGCGGCGGGATTTGGTCCATCATCTGCAGCAACCTCCTTGCAGCTGCGGCCTCCTCCGGCCGTACGGAGGAGGCTACGCCTTCGATGACTGACCGGCCCGTGTAGACGGCTGTCCTTGCGGCCGCCTCCCAGCCGGGTTGCTGCCGGTAGCTCGTGTCGCGTTTGCTGCCTCCGGCCGCCGCAGCGGCGGAGTGCCACTGGTCGGTCTGGCAGATGCTTCCCAGCAGGTCTAGCAGCTCGGCCTTGCAAGCCACGTGCGGAGCTCCTGCCAGCTCTACAAGGAACGGAACTGCGGGGGCTGTGGCCTCGCTGACGACGAACCCGAGCGCGCAGACGGCATCGCCCAGTTCCTCGATCGCGGTGCGGGCCGTGTCCTCGTCTCCGTACGCGATCCGGGAGAGCAGAGGGGGAATGCCGCTGGCCGGAGCCCCCGTTGCGTCGTGAAGGTCCGCCCATCGGACTCCGGAGACGCTCCTCAACAGACTTCCCACGCCCTGCTCCTCCTCAGATCCTCGCGTCCGCCCCCAGGCCATCCTCCGGCTACTGGTACCCCGGGCGGGCGGCACTCCCACCGTCAGGTGCCGCGGGGCCCGGCTTGGTGCCATGATCTTGCCGTGGCTGGAGTGATCACGGCGTCGGAACCGTCCTGGATCGGCCCGTTCACAGGACTGGGCCCGCGCGAGTTCAAGAAGCTGATCACGATGCTCCGCCGCGAGGGCGCCGACACGGTTCGCCCCGGGCCGACCGTGGAGCCTCCCGCTGGAGGACCGGGTTCTGCTGGTCGCGGCCTACTGGCGAACCAACCTGACGCTGCGGCAGCTGGCTCCGCTGTTCGGGGTGTCCAAGTCCGCGGCCGGCCGGATCATCGAGCACACCGGCCCGCTCCTGGCGCTCAAGCCCCGGCGCCGGTTCAGCAAGGACACCGTGCTGATCGTGGACGGCACCCTGGTCCCCACCCGCGACCACACCATCGCCGAGCAGTCCAAGAACTACCGGTACTCCGCCAACCACCAGGTGGTCATAGACGCCCACTCCCGGCTGGTCGTGGCGGTCGGCAGACCTCTGCCCGGTAACCGGAACGACTGCAAGGCATGGGAGGAATCCGGCGCCAAGGCTGCCGTCGGCCGCACGACCACGATCGCCGACGGCGGATACCCGGGCACCGGCCTGGTCATCCCGCACCGACGCCCCAAGGGCGGCGAGCTCACCGACTGGCAGGCCGACCACAACCGCGAGCACAAACAAGTCCGCGCCCGCGTCGAGCACGTCTTCGCCAGGATGAAGACCTGGAAGATCCTTCGCGACTGCCGCCTCAAGGGCAACGGCGTCCACCACGCCATGCTCGGCGTTGCCCGTCTGCACAACCTCCTCCAGGCTGCATGAGCCCGCGCGCTGCCGGTCGACTGAGCATGCCTCGAACCACTCAAAGATCAATTACGGGACAGCCCTTAGGCGCGAGGAGCATCAATCCATGGTGCCGCCGGGCACGCGGGCGCCGAGCAGGCCGCAGCCGGTCCGGACGGACCAACAGCTCTCCATGACATCGGCCGTGAACCGTCCGGCCACCATGGCGCCAGTTTGGGTGAGGCACGACAATCCGTTGCCGACTACCGCTCCGATACCGCCGACCATGCCACCAGAATCGCCCCGTCGACTCGGCACGGTCGAACTCATACCCTCTGGCCTGCGCGTTTCGAGGCGAGAACTCGGATCGCGAACCAGGCCCACGTCGCCGTTGAACCCCCCTTGACCCGCGCCTGAATCCGGCTAGGTTCCTCCTGCGCCGCGACCGGACCACCCGTACCGGGCAGCTTCGCGCCGCATCTTCGCACGCAGAGCCTCAATGAGGCCACCACGAGATGAGGAACCATGAGCGTCACCAGCCAGCAGGCCGAGGACTATTACTGCAACGGTGCTTACCGTGATGAGGCTTCAGCTCTTGGGCTGTGGCGTCGTCTCTTGTAGTGGCTGGTCCGGGCCTGGTGTTGGCGTCGGCGGCGCCATCGGGACCAGTGCAGGACGTGGGCGCTGCTGCGGCGGACGGAGCGCGTGAGGCCGGTGATCAGTCGGCGGATCTCGGGGACGGTGAGTGGTATCAGGTCTGGTGTTCGAGCTGGTCCGGCCCCCTTTCGAGCTGCTGGGCCCGCAGGAC
>NZ_JBHWUI010000313.1:0-4434 GCF_042737525.1 Kitasatospora sp. NPDC059973
GGGCGCGCAAGTGGCCGGGCAACCCGAGACAGGCGACCGGGGTACAGCCCACGTCCCGGCCGACCCGGAGGGCATCGAGTTCCGCCTCCTGGAACCAGGATCCCGCCCGCCTGAGCACGCAGGCGGGCGGGGCCGGGTCAGACGTCGAACGCCTTCACCCGGACCAGCGCGGTCGCGTCGTCCTCGTACGTGACGTCCAGCTCCAGGAACATCGCCTGCCCCTGCGGGCGCGTCCCGTCCGTCTCCTGGGAGTTGGCGAAGCGCAGCCCCGGTCCGTACGTCTCGACCTGCCGCACGCGGGGGAAGGCCGCGGTCAAGCTGGCGGCGAGGTCGGCGCGGGGCATCCGGAACTCGGCCGTGTAGCCACGGTCCATCAACGAGTTGGTGTCCGTGCAGCTCGCCCCGGTGGCCTGTGCGGGCATCGAGGCGCCCGCGAACTCCATGACCTCCGAGCAGCCGGCCCGTTTCGGGCTGCCGTCCACGGCGGCGAACGTGAACACGACGAGGGCCAGGTAGACCACGGGCGACAGGACGAAGCCGACTCCGAGGGCAATGGCGGACCACGTGAACCACCTGCGCTGCGCGGGAACGCGTTCGGCCTGCATGAAGGAACCCCTCGGCTGTCCTGATGCGCGGTAACGACGTCACCCCGTCGCCACATTGAACACGTTCAACGCCCCGGATCCGGTTCCCGCCCCCGCCCGAAACAGACGGCCTTGCCCATCCTGCCCGGCCCGCAGAGGCGGTGCCGGCCTCGATCAATCCAGGTCGGCGCTGGCGAGGGTGATCGCGAGCGAGATGTGGGCGACGGCGCCAAGGCAGCGCTCCGCGGCCGTGCTCGGGTCGCGCGTGGTCCGCACGCCCTGGAGCGCCAGCAGCCCGACCAGCACCGCCTCGTCCATCGCCGCGTCGAGGACCTCGTCCACACCGACCTCGCCGGAGGCCGCCAGCCCCTGCACCAGAGCGACGGCCTGCCGGGGATCCTCACGCCACCGCGCGACGACCTCGGAGCCCGCCGCCGTCAGCTTCATCGCCGCCCGCTGGTCCACGCTCACCGCCGGCACGCCGGGCCGCAGCGGCCCTTCCACCGCGGTCGGCAGCGAAACGGGCCAGGACCGCTCCGGGCTCCTCCACGATCTCCTGTGCCCGCACCAGCCCCACCCTCACGGCGCTCGTCCGCCGGGCCCGCTCCCGCTCCCGCACGAGGGCGGCCGGCCAGCGGGCCTCGTCCTCGGCCCGGGCCGCCTCCAGCAGCGGGGCGGCCGTGTGGCCGAGGTAGACCACCGGGAGGGGATCCACCACGACCGCTTACTGCCTCAGCGGGGCGTCGGCGACCGGCTGGTACAGCGCCTGCGCTGCCGAGGCGCGGGCACCGACCAGCTCCGTCAGAGCGAGGATCAACCGCGCGTGACGGCGACGGCGGGCGGGCAGGGCCAAGCGGTCCGATGTCATAGTGACACCCGCACAGTGCCGCACCGCACCCACCAGCGCGGCCCGTTCCCAGAACATCACCCTGCCGGTCAGCGCCACTGGTAGGACGCTCCGGTCATCGCCGGGAGCAGCACCGGGCCGCCCACGGTGGCGTCGGGCCGGACGGCCTGGTCCAGGACGGCGCCTTGGACGGCACGTCGCCCCTGCCCAAGGCGTCGTCACGGGCGGCAAGGCCGCCCGGCTGGGCCACACCTTGTCGGCGAACCAAGGGCTGGGCAGCCACGCGACCGCCGAGCCCAACAACTCGGCCCAGCGCCGCCCGAAGGCCGTACGCTGACCCGGCCACCACGGCCACCCGGCCGGCACACCGCCCTTCCGCGGGACCCCGACGCGGGCCCATGAGGAGAGTCCGTTGGAGTTCGGGATCAAGCAGATCGCCACCGTGGTCCGAGGCCACCTCAAGGCCGGCGACGACTACCAGGGCGGAGTCGATGGGCGGCCGACCTACGGCGCAACCTGCTTGCTACGGTGAAGGGATGACCGGCCCTGGCACCGCACCGCCTGCCCTCCTCCTGGAAGCCTGATCCTCTGACCCGCCTCGAACCGCACCTCCCGAAGGTCCGGCGACAGCCCTGACGCCCCATAGTTCCGCGGGTCGCGGGCCCGGTCGAACCCTGGTCGTTCAGAACCGGCAGGCGAGCTGCCACATCGGCCCGAGCCGACGGACTCACTCTCCCTGCGCCAGCCGGCGAGGCGAACTGAAGGCCGGGGCCGGATTCCGGAAGGCGCCGCGCGCCTCCGCGCCCGTATCGAGGCGACATCCCACGGGCTGACCGGGGGAAAGCGGTGTCCAGAACCTTGAGCCGGGCAGTGCTCCAAGCGGTGTGTCGCTACGCCTCCTGGAGGATCCGAGCTGACGTCCGACCTCGTGGGCCGTGGCGGGACGTCGTTCGTCGATCCCGGGCATCCCTACCGGCTCGGCATCCAGTGACAGCGCGGAAGGGCCCGGCGGACCACCCGGGTTGAGTACGGGTACTCAGGCGCCGGTCCGGGCTCCGTCCTACGGTGGCGGTACGAAGCGGGACCGGGGAGGGCCTGGAGTGTTCGACAAGGGGTTGGCGAAAGGCTGTCTGGGGGCGGTGGCGGGCCTCGCCGCCACGGTCGCCGTCCTCTTCCTGCTCAACATGGGCGTGTGGTGGTACATCGGGCTCGACGACCCGTACACACCCAAGTTCGGGCCCGAGCACGTCCGCTTCACCGCCGCCGAGTTCCAGGAACGCAGCGAACAGGCCCTTCATGACACGGTCGGCGAGTTCAGCGCGGATCTTGCACTGAACGACACCGGCTACACCGTGCAACGGAATCCGCCACGTCCGAATGACGAGCTGAGCAGGCTGTCCCTCGTCGACCGGCAGCTCACCGCCCAAGCCACGATCATCGCATCCCGGCGCCGGGAACTGGCGGACGGCATCGCCGCCAACTGGCAGGCGCACAGCTACAAGAAGGACAGCTGGCTCTCGACTCCCACCGAACGGGAGAAGGGCCCGGACTACAAGTTCAGCGCGGAATCCCCCGAGGGAATCAGGGTCTACGTCACCCTCGCACCAGGACCCGACCAGACGCTCACTCTCACCATGACCATCCGCGGCGACGGCGTCGAGTACACCCCCGACTCCATCCAGCCCACCACGCAGTGATGGCAAGGCGTCCTGCAAGGCCACCCACGCCCTCACCTCCCGCCGGCGCACTCTGCTGGTCGACGCACACGGCTCCGTCGCCCACGCCCACCTCGGCACACATCCTCGGCACCCCGCGCGGCCCCGGTCACCCCCAGAGCCACGGGGGCAGGCGTACGACAGTGTCGAGGACGGGCGCGTCACACCAACTCGGCCGTCCGGCAATAGGGCCCACTACTCCCGCCACACCAGTAGTGTTGCCGCCCAGGCGGCCCTGGGGGCCACCGTGGACCATGAGCGTTCCGGGGGCGGACGATGCAGCACCTGTACGTGGCGGACTTCAGTGTCGCCCCGGCCCCTGGCCGGCGCGTCACAGACGGCCCAGCCGCCCGGTCAGAACCAGCCCGCGCCGGACGGCACGTCACCCTCGCCGATTCGGCTGAATCCCTACCGGCGCGGCCGCGCTCGGGAAGACTGGGGTGATGGCCACTATGCCGCCCGCCCTTCACGGACGTCTGCGCCGCTGGGTCCGGCAAGCGCTGCGTGAGCGGCGCCCGGGCGCCCTGTTCGTGCTCGCGCTCGCCCTTCTTCTGCTGCTCGGCGGTGCGGAGTGGGTGGCTTCGCGAGCCGTCCTGGCTTTTGGAGCCGGGGAGAGCGGCGCCCTGCGGGCCGGCCTGGTGGCCGCGGTCAGCGTTTTCGCGTGGGCCGGCGCGTGGACCGCACCCGGACGCCACGCCGTCACCAGCCGGGGCCTGCTGCTGGTGGGCATAGGCGTACCCGTGGGCCTGACCGCCTTGTCCTTCCTGTTCCTGTGACCCGCTGCAGTCCGGCGGACCGTGCCTGGCCGTGGTCGGCGACCCAGCTGCCCGGCCCGCTCAGGAGCGCGTGCCGTGAGCGGCGAGGGCCGCGCGCAGCTCGTGGCTGAGGAAGGCGGTCTGCCAGAGGTCCACGTCCAGGTCCGCGCAGGTCTGGCAGCCCTCCAACGAGGCTGGCAAGCAGTTGCTGGGCGCTGGGTGCGATCCAGGCCAGCGCGAGCTCGTGATCGTCGCTGCCTGCCTCCTCACTCCAAGGCCGTTCAACCCCGAACCACCCCGCCGCGGGCGAGTGGATGACGCCCTGGAAGTAGGACAGGTCCGCGTCGCCGTCGAAGCCGGTCTCGACGTAGTAGTGCAGCGTCACCGGGCCGCCGCGCAGCACCTCGCCCTGCTTCAACGTGACCTGCGGCGCTAGTACTGCAACGGTGCTTACCGTGACTACTGTTGGGTTCGCTCGTTGGGCTGTTCATGGGTGGGGACATATCCGAGGTCGATGCTCGTCGGTGGTCAGA
>NZ_JBHWUI010000314.1:0-4365 GCF_042737525.1 Kitasatospora sp. NPDC059973
CCCTCCACCCGAGGGTGGAGGGCCCCTGCCGTGCGGCGGTGCGCTCAGGCGTCGATGCGCGAGCGGTCCAGGGTGGCCGCCGAGTCGACGATGAACTCCTTGCGGGGGGCGACGTCGTTGCCCATCAGCAGGTCGAAGATCTTCTCGGCCTGCTCCAGGTCGCCCAGGTTGATCCGGCGCAGGGTGCGGTGGCGCGGGTCCATCGTGGTCTCGGCCAGCTGGTCGGCGTCCATCTCACCGAGGCCCTTGTACCGCTGGACCGGGTCCTTCCAGCGCATGTTCTTGCGCTGGAACTCCAGCAGGGTGGAGCGCAGCTCGGCGTCGGAGTAGGTGTAGTGGTACTTGTCCTGGCCGCGCTTGGGGTTGGTGAGCTCGATCCGGTGCAGCGGCGGGACGGCGGCGAAGACCCGGCCCTGCTCGACCATGGGCCGCATGTAGCGCTGAAAGAGCGTCAGCAGCAGGCAGCGGATGTGCGAGCCGTCGACATCGGCGTCGGCCATGAAGATGACCCGGCCGTAACGGGCCTGGTCGATGTCGAAGGTGCGGCCCGAACCGGCCCCTATCACCTGGATGATCGCGGCGCACTCGGTGTTCTTGAGCATGTCGCTCACGGACGCCTTCTGCACGTTGAGGATCTTGCCGCGGATCGGCAGCAGCGCCTGGAACTCCGAGTTGCGGGCCAGCTTGGCGGTCCCGAGCGCGGAGTCCCCCTCGACGATGAAGAGTTCGCTGCGCTCGACGTCGTCACTGCGGCAGTCGGCCAGCTTGGCCGGCAGCGAGCTGGTCTCCAGCGCGGTCTTCCGGCGCTGGGCCTCCTTGTGCTGGCGGGCGGCGACCCGGGTGCGGGCGGCCGCGACGACCTTGTCCAGGACGGCCCTGGCCTGGACCTTCTCGTCCTTCTTGGCGGACGTCAGGAAGGCCTTGAGCTCCTTGGCGACCACCGCGGCGACGATCCGGTTGGCCGCCGAGGTGCCCAGCACCTCCTTGGTCTGGCCCTCGAACTGCGGCTCCGCGAGCCGGACGGTGACCACGGCGGTGAGGCCCTCGGTGGCATCGTCCTTGGTGATGTCGTCCTCGGCGACGCGCAGCAGCTTGGCGGCGCGCAGCGCCTCGTTGACGGTCTTGGCGAGCGAGCGCTCGAAGCCGGTGACGTGGGTGCCGCCCTTGGGGGTGGCGATGATGTTGACGAAGGAGCGCAGGGTGGTGTCGTAGCCGGCGCCCCAGCGCAGCGCGATGTCCACGCCGAGGTGGCGGGTGACCTCGGTGGGCGTCATGTGGCCGACCTCGTCCAGGACGGGGACGGTCTCCTTGAAGGTGCCCTCGCCGTGCAGCCGCAGCACGTCGCAGACCGGCTTGTCCGGCGCGAGGAACTCGCAGAACTCGGCGATGCCGCCGTCGTAGTGGAAGGTCGACTCCTCGACCACGTCGCTCTCGGTCAGCCGCTCGTCACGGACGACGATGGTGAGGCCGGGGACGAGGAAGGCGGTCTGCCGGGCCCGGTTGTGCAGGTGCTCCAGGGAGAGCCGGGCGTCCTTGAGGAAGATCTGCCGGTCGGCCCAGTAGCGGATCCGGGTACCGGTGCGGGTCTTCGGCACCTTGCGGGCCTTGCTGAGGCCGTTGGCGGGCTCGAAGGGGGCGTCCGGGCCGCCCTCGGTGAAGATGCCCGGGGTGCCCCGGCGGAAGCTGACCGCGTGGGTGTGGCCGCCGCGGTCCACCTCCACGTCCAGCCGGGCCGAGAGGGCGTTGACGACGGACGCGCCCACGCCGTGCAGGCCGCCCGAGGCCGCGTAGGAGCCGCCGCCGAACTTGCCGCCGGCGTGCAGCTTGGTCATCACGACCTCGACACCGGAGAGCCCGGTCTTGGGCTCGACGTCCACCGGGATGCCGCGGCCGTTGTCGCGCACCTCCACCGAGGAGTCGTCATGCAGGACGACGTCGATGCGGTCGCAGTGGCCGCCGAGGGCCTCGTCGACCGAGTTGTCGATGATCTCCCAGAGGCAGTGCATCAGGCCCCGGCTGTCGGTGGAGCCGATGTACATGCCGGGGCGCTTGCGAACCGCCTCCAGGCCCTCCAGGACGAGCAGGTGCCGAGCGGTGTAGTTGGAGCCGTCGTCCCCGGCCAGCAGTGCGGACGGCACGGTCGATTCGGCACTCACGCGGCACTCTCCTCGGTGAAGTTCTGTCTCATCGGTCACATCCGGGCACAGCCGGAACGTCCGCCAGTGCAGCACACCGCACCGACAACAGCTCCGCCACGTGTGCACGCCCCTGCGCTGGGTCACAGCACGACGAGCCGGTCCCGCGCAGCTTGTACGCGCTGCGCGAACACGCACCGCGCCGGATTCCGCGCACCGGAGCGCCATCTCCTCCCGGTACCACCGGTCCTGGCGGATCGTGGGACCGGGCACAGGCTCCGGAACTGCCGTTATGCAGGCTACCGGGGCCCGGGACGGGGCTTATGCTCCAACCCAGCAGAGGATTATGCTACGCGGACCTCGCACCCCGTCCCGATCGGGCGTTCGAGGGACAGGCGGATCCTGGGATTCGGTACGCATGAACCACCGGCCCCCGGGGCACGTCCTCATCAACACAGCAGAATCCTCAAAGAAGAAAAGCCACGAGCGGGAACGTTTTCGGCCTGGTTGGATGTTGACCCTGGTACGACAGCTCGTCGAGCTAGAGAAGAGGCGACGTGACTACTGTTCTGACCCCTGCGAGCCCGCTCACCGCGGCTGACCGCTGCGACCGCTGCGGCGCCCAGGCCTACCTGCGCGTCGTACTCGCCAGCGGCGGAGAGCTGCTCTTCTGTGCCCACCACGGCCGGAAGTTCGAGCCCGAGCTCAAGAAGATCGCCGTGGAGATACAGGACGAGAGCGGCCGGCTCAGCAGCACCACCAACGCCACGGCCGCCGACGAAGAGCGCTGATACCGGGCGCCACAGCAGCAGCAGGCCAACGAGCTGTGTCCGGCCGCGCACCGCGCGCGACCGGCGAGCCGGGCGGCGGGTCCCCTGACGGGGGCCGGTCGTCCGGCTCTGCTGTTTCCGGCCGCGATCGGGCCGGCTGCGATCCGGCCGGGCCCACCGCGGTGTCGGTACGGGCCGCCGCGCCGCCCGGCGGTCCGGGCGACGCGACGTCAGAACGTGACCGCGCGACTACAGGACGGAGCGTACCGCGTCGGCGACCGCGGCGACGCGGGTGTAGACACCCGGGTGGGCCGCCTCCGCGCAGCCCGTCCCCCAGGAGACCAGCCCGGCGAGGCGTCCGGCGACGACCAGCGGGCCACCGCTGTCCCCCTGGCAGGCGTCCTTCCCGCCCTTCTCCGCACCGGCGCAGACCATGCCGCGGGCGTCGAAGTGCCCGTCCGGCCCGCCCGGGTAGGCCTGGGCACAGGTCCGGTCGGGGATGACCGACACGTCGACACCACGGAGCGTGGGCGAGTAGTCACCCTTGCCCGAGGTGTCCCCCCAGCCGTAGACCTGCGCCCGGTTCCCCTCCCGGTACGGCTCGGCGTCCCCCTGGCCAACCAGGTCGATCACCGGGCGGGCACCCTGCGACTCGGTGAGCGTGAGCACCGCCACATCGTTCATGTTGGCCGCGAAGGCGTAGTCGGGGTGGATCCAGACCGCCTCGACGGGCACCTCACGGCCGACCGAGCCGCGCAGGTCGTCCCGGCCCACCACGACCTTCAGCCCCGGCCGCTCCACCTGCCGGCCCTTGGCCTCGTCGTAGAAGCAGTGCGCCGCCGTCACGACCTTGGTCGGAGTGACGAGCGCACCGCCGCAGAACTGCCCCGAGCGACCGTTGCCGAACTGCTGGCGGCTGGCGACCGCCACCATCCACGGGTGGTCGGCGGTGCTCACGACGGCGCCGCCGATCACCCGCCGCTGGGCCTCGGCCGGTGCGGCCGGGCCGAACGCGACCAGCGTCGCGGGCATTGCGGCGAGCAGGCCCAGGACGGCCGCCCGGTAGCGGCGACGCACCGGCCGGCCGGCCGGGCACGCCGAGGGCGAGGCGACGGTCGGCAGGTCCGCGCGATCCGGGTTGGGCAGCACCGTGTCTCCAGTTGGCTCGGTAGCGGGAGTTGGCTCGGTAGCGGGCAACCGGCACAGCGTAGGTGATCGCCTACGGTCCGCGACCGGTTACCGCCGCACCGCCACCCGGACGAGCGACAACAGCCACCCGGACGCTGACGCGCCCCATCGCCCGGTCGCTCTACCGTCCGGTCGCCGCCCCGGAGTCACGCCGACACGGAGAAGGCCCGGAGCGCAGCTTAGGTTCTAGTGGTCGTCGCAACGCCCCAGCTCAGGGGATGCGATGGACTTCAAGATCCGGGAGAGGCGGGACCCTCAGGGGCCTGTGCGGC
>NZ_JBHWUI010000315.1:0-4293 GCF_042737525.1 Kitasatospora sp. NPDC059973
GGGCCCGCCGCCGCCGCGCGGCCCGCGCCCGGCCCCGCCGCCGACGAGGGCCTGGCCCGCCGGCTCAAGGCGCTGGCCTGCACGGCCCCGCTGCACGACCTGGACAGCCGCAAGGTGATGCTGGCCGGCGAGTACGGCGGCTACGCGATGGCCGAGGTCGGCCTCGCCGCCATCGACCTGGTCACCCTGCACATGGACTTCGACACCGGGGCCGACCGCGAGATAGTGCTCGCCCGGCTGCTGCCCCGGGTCGCCGCCCAGGCCGCCACCCGCCCGACCGCCGAGCACGAGCGGGTCGCCCGCTGGGTGCTGGAGTCGCTGATCAACGTCGGCAGCGTCGACCGCGGGTTCCGCGCCGTCTACGGCACCTTCGGCCAGGACGGCGCGTACGTCCGGCGCGACTACGACTTCAAGCTGATCGAGGAGGTGCCCGGCCCCGACGGCGGCGTCTACCTGCGCACCACCGACGAGGCGGTCAACGTCCTGGTCGGCGCCCTCGACACCGACGTCACCTCCGCGCAGATCGCCGCCGAGGTCAAGCTGGAGGTGCTGATCCGGCGCGGCCGGCTGGCCGACGCCCAGCTCGCCGCCGAGCAGGCCCGCTACCGCACCGTCCAGTACGCCGAGACGCTGCGCCGGGCCCTGGACGCGACCCGGCGCAACGTGCGCGCCGTCGACTGGATGCAGGCCGTCCCCGACCTCATCGACGAGGCGCTCGACCACATCGCCGACCGCTACCGGCACGAGAACGCGATTCTCACCAACATCCGCAAGGCCCGCGACGAGGCCGAGGAGCCCGAGCACAAGCGCCGCGCCGCCGAGCTGGTCGACATCGTCAAGGACTGCATCCGCCGCCACACCCAGCTGCAGACCCGCCTGCTGGAGGCCGGCCCGCTGTTCCGCGCCGAGCAGGACCGCCAGGCCTTCGCCGCGCCCGGCGCCCGCAGCGGCATCGACCTCTACGGGCAGCTGCTCGCCCCCGTGCTGCGGCTGCCGGTGGAGCAGGCCGTCCGGCCGACCGGCGCGTTCTTCACCCGCGGCACCGGTCTGCGCACGCCGGTCTCCGTCCGGGTCGCCGACCTGGTCGACCTGCTGCTCACCCCGCCGGTCGAGCGCGAGCACCTGGGCGCCGAGCTGCCCGATCCGGACCTCGTCGCCACCCCCGACGACAGCCGGTTCACCGAGGCGCAGCTGGAGGCCGCGCTGGTCCTGCTCGACCTGCCCGCCGACGCCCCCCGCCGGCTCTCCGGGCTGCTCGCCGACGCCCGTCGGCAGGATCCCGAACTCCCCTACCTGGTCGCCCTGCTGGCGGTGCACGCGGCCAGCCCGCCGGTCGGCACCGCCTACCGGCAGGGGGAGGAGCGGCTGCTCTTCGCGGTCGACGACGGCACTCCGCTGCGGGACCGCGAGTTCGGCGGCGCCGACCTCATCGTCGGCAGCGCCCTGCTGGACGCGGCCGGCATGGCGGCGGACCGCAAGGACGCCAGTTGACGACCGGACAGCCGACGCACCCCCGGCGCCGCCCCGCGGCAGCCGCGACCGACCGCCCCACCACCCGCACCAGTGGCAACACCCCCGAGGAGCACCGCCCGTGACGACCCACCACGACACGTCCTGGGCACCCGAGGCCGAGCCCGCCGCCCCGGCCCCGATCACCCCGGCCGACGTCGCCGACGCGGCCCGCCTGGTCTCCTTCGGCCTGCAGGCCAAGCTGCTCCCCGCCCGCGACGCCGAGTACGCCGAGCTGGTCCGCCGCCACCGCGAGGACCCGCCCTTCGCCCGCCTCGCCGACGCCGTCGCCACCGGCATGGGCCTGGTCGTCCTGGAGGTCTCGCCGCGCGCCGGCATGGCCGTGGCCGCCGCCGAGGACTCCGTCTTCGCGGTCCGGATGGGCGACTACTCGCGCCGCGCCGCCTCCGAGTCGACCGACCGCTTCCTGCACGGCCTGGCCCACCTCGCCGTCGCCGCGATGGCCTTCCCCCGCCCCGAGGACCTCGCCGACGACGGGTACCTCGGCCGGATCACGGTCAACGGCGTGGACGCCTTCGTCCGCCAGGCCTGCCGCCGGCTGGAGGAGCAGGCCGAGGCCGACGGCGCCAACACCGACCCGCAGAGCGACGCCCCCGGCCTGGAGGCCGCCTGGCGGGTCTGGGCCCGGCGCACCGCCACCGGCGCCACCAAGGACGCCCGCCGGCTGTCCGGCTCCACCATCGGCATCGTCGCCAAGGCCGTGATGTTCCTGGTCGACTCCGGCTTCCTGCAGAAGACCTCGGACGACGCCGGCGGCACCTACCGCACCACCGCCCGCTACCAGCTCCAGGTCCGCGACCTGGCCGGCAGCGCCGCCATGGCCGAACTGCTCGACCTCGGCATCGTCCCGGTCTCCGACGGCACCGCCAGCCTGCTGCCCCCGGACACCGGGGACGAGCTGGTCGCCGACGCGGGCCTGCCGTTCCACGCGCTCTGACCCCGGGCCCCCACCCGCACCGGCCCGCCGCGCCACCGGGCCGGGCACCCCTGACCACGCACTCCTGACCCACCCGCACTGGAGAACCGCCGCACATGTACGAGCTCAACCGGGTCCGCCTGTACTCGATCGGACCGGCCGGCGCCCGCTACGCCGACACGGTGCTCGACCTGCGCGGTGTCGGCGAGCCCGTCTCCGACCCGGCCCCCCAGCAGATCGGCCTCTTCGGCGAGGAGCCGGACGGGCCGATCCGCCGGCCCGCCCCCGCCGGGGTGCTCTTCCTGGAGAACGGCGGCGGCAAGTCCGTCCTGCTCAAGCTGATCTTCTCGGTGATGCTCCCCGGCCACCGCAACACCCTCGGCGGTGCCAGCTCCGGCGTGCTGCGCAAGTTCCTGCTGGCCGACGACTGCGGCCACGTCGCCCTGGAGTGGCAGCACACCGTCACCGGTGAGCCGATCGTGGTCGGCAAGGTCAGCGAGTGGCGGGGCCGGCAGGTCTCCTCCGACCCGCGCAAGTTCGCCGAGACCTGGTACTCCTTCCGCCCCGGGCCGGGCCTGACGCTGGACTCCCTGCCGGTCGCCGAGCGGGTCAGCCTGGCCGGCGACCAGAAGGCCCGCGGCCGCCGCCGCACCATGAAGGGCTTCCGCGACGCCCTCACCGAGGCCGGCAAGGCCCACCCCCACCTCGACCTGGTCTTCGAGGACGGCCACGACCGCTGGACGGAGCACCTCGGCGAACTCGGCCTCGACCCCGAACTCTTCCGCTACCAGCGCGAGATGAACGCCGACGAGGGCGAGGCGGCGGGCCTGTTCGCGGTCAAGCACGACAGCGACTTCACCGACCTGCTGCTGCGCGCCGTCACCGACACCCGGGACACCGACGGCCTGGCCGACCTCGTCCACGGCTTCGCCGCCAAGCTCGGCCGCCGCGCCGAGCTCACCGCCGAACGCGACTTCACCGCCGGCTCGCTGGAGCTGCTGGAGCGCATCGCCGAGTCCACCATCGCGCGGGAGACCGTCCGCGAGGCCCACCGCACCGCCGAGCGCCGCACCCGCCGCCTCGCCCACGCCCTGACCTCGCGCGCCGCCGCCGAACGCGACCGCGCCCAGGACCTCTCCATCGAGGTCGCCGCCGCCGCGAGCGCCGTCACCGCCGCCGAGGCCGACCGCACCCGGCACACCCTCATCACCGCCGAGCTGACCCACCGGCACGCCACCCTCGGCCTGGCCGCCGCCACCACCGAGGCCGCCGCGCTGCGCCGCGAGCTCATCGACGCCCGTACCCTGCACTCCGCCTGGCAGGCCGCCGAGGCCGTGCTGCGCCAGCGCGCCGCCGCCGACCGGGTGGCCAGGGTCGCCGCCGCGATCCGCGAGGCCGAGCTCGACGCCGCCCCGGCGCTCGCCGCCCGCGCCCGCGCCGCCACCGCGCTGGCCCGCGCCCTGGAAAGCGCCGCCGCGGCCGCCGAGGAGCGCGCCGACACCGAGGAGCAGCGCGCCGGCGAGCTCCAGGCGGACGGCGCCAAGGCCCAGTCCGACGCCACCGAGGCCGCCACCGCCGCCCAGAAGGCCCGCAGCGAGTCCGACCACCTGCGCCAGCGCCTCGCCGAGGTCGAGCGGGAGACCGCCGCCGCGGTCGAGGCCGGCTGGATCGACCCCGGAACCGCCGAGCCCGACCCGGCCCGCGCCGCCCTGCACGCCGCCGACGTGGAGAAGACCGCCGACTACCTCGACGACGACCAGCTGGGCACCGAGCGCACGCACGCCTCCGACGCGTACGACACCGGCCACCCGCTCTACCGCTCCATAGCGGCCCTGTCGAAGCTCACC
>NZ_JBHWUI010000316.1:0-4278 GCF_042737525.1 Kitasatospora sp. NPDC059973
CCTTCGAATCGAAGGCGAGCGGGCCGTCGTCGCTCCTGCGGCTTCTCAGCCCAGCAGGTCCTTCAGGACCGGGGCCAGGGCGCGGAAGGCCTTGCCGCGGTGGCTGATGGCGTTCTTCTCCGCCGCCGTCAGTTCGGCGCAGGTGCGGGTCTCGCCCAGGGGCTCCAGGATCGGGTCGTAGCCGAAGCCGCCCTCGCCGGCCGGGGCCGTCCGCAGGGTGCCGAGGAGGCGGCCCTCGACGACGCGCTCGGTGCCGTCCGGGAGGGCCAGGGCGGCGGCGCAGAAGAAGTGGGCGCCGCGGTGCTCCGGGGCGATGTCGCCGAGCTGGGCCAGCAGCAGGTCCAGGTTGGCGCGGTCGTCGCCGTGCTTGCCGGCCCAGCGGGCGGAGAAGATGCCGGGGGCGCCGCCGAGGACGTCGACGCAGAGGCCGGAGTCGTCGGCGACCGCGGGCAGGCCGGTGGCCTGCGCGAGGGCGTGCGCCTTGAGCAGCGAGTTCTCGGCGAAGGTGACGCCGGTCTCGCGGACGTCCGGGATCTGCGGGTAGGCGTCGGCGCCGACCAGTTCGACGTCGAGGCCGGCCTCGCCGAGGATGGCGTGGAGCTCGGCGACCTTGTTCTGGTTGCGGGTGGCGAGAATCAGACGGGTGGGCATGAACCCACCCTAACCGGACGTCAGCCGGTGCAGACCTGGGTGAGGTTGCCGGCGGCGTCGCCGAGCGGCTTCAGGTCGGGGGCCTGCTTGTCGTTGATGGCCTGCTGGACCCTGCCGACCTGGGTGTTGAGGTCGGTGATGGCCTTGGCGACGTCGGTGTTCTTGGAGTTCTTGCCGAGGTCGTCGAGGTCGTTCTTGAGCTTCTGCAGGGCCTGGCCGGCGGCGGCCGAGTCGTTGCTGGCGTTGTTGAAGGCGGTGGTGACGTCGCTGATGTCCCCGGTGATGCGGACCGCCGTGTTGCCGCAGTCGAGCGCCTTCTGGGCGGCCGAGCAACTGACCGCGCTGAGCGGGAGGATGGCGATCAGGCCGGCCACGGCGAGGGTGGCGGGGCGGGCGATGCTCTGGGGCATCCGGTCCTCCTGGGTGCGCGGGTTCCGGAACGGAATGACGCGCCCCCGGGGGTGCGCGGTTCCCACAACGGGGTGCTGCGGGAACCGTAAGGGCTCCGGGCCCGGCCTGTACAGCGCTGGTGTCGCGGTTCGGCCACGCGCCGGAGCCCCTTCGGGCACCGGTGGTGGGCTCAGCCCTCCAGGGCCTTGCGCTGGATCTCGTCCAGCTCGGCGCAGCCGAGGGTGCCGAGGTCCAGGAGCTGGTCGAGCAGGGCGCGGTCGAAGGGGGCGCCCTCGGCGGTGCCCTGGACCTCGACGAAGCGGCCGTCGGAGGTGCAGACGATGTTCATGTCGGTCTCGGCGCGGACGTCCTCCTCGTAGCGGAGGTCGAGCATCGGGACGCCGTCGATGATGCCGACGCTGACGGCGCTGACGCCGCCGGTGATGGGCTGGCCCTTGGCGCGGAGGATCTTCTTCTCGCGGGCCCAGGAGACGGCGTCGGCGAGGGCGACGTAGGCGCCGGTGATGGCGGCGGTGCGGGTGCCGCCGTCGGCCTGGAGGACGTCGCAGTCGAGGACGATGGTGTTCTCGGCGAGGGCGCGGTGGTCGATGACGGCGCGCAGCGAGCGGCCGATGAGGCGGCTGATCTCGTGGGTGCGTCCGCCGATGCGGCCCTTGACGGCCTCGCGGTCGCCGCGGGTGTTGGTGGCGCGCGGGAGCATGGAGTACTCGGCGGTGACCCAGCCCTCGCCGCTGCCCTTGCGCCAGCGCGGGACGCCTTCGGTGACGCTGGCGGTGCACAGCACCTTGGTGTCGCCGTAGGAGATGAGGACGGAGCCTTCGGCGTGCTTGCTCCAGCCCCGCTCGATGGTGATGGGGCGGAGCTGGTCGGGGGTGCGGCCGTCGATGCGTGACATAGGCACCGAGCGTAGTCGGTCCGGTCGGGTGGTTCCGGCAGGGTCGGACGGGTCGTTGGCGGTGCCCGGCGGGCCTGTGGCGGGGTGCCCGAACGGTTGTGCCCGGTGCGCCGGACTGCGCCGGCCCGCCGTCCACGGGGGGCGGCGGGCCGGGTGGTGCTGAGCCTGGTGGTGCCGAGCCTGGTGGGCTCAGCTCACATCATGTCCTCGATGTCGGCGGCGATCGGGTCGGCGTCGGTGCCGATGACGACCTGGATCGCGGTGCCCATCTTGACGACGCCGTGGGCGCCGGCGGCCTTCAGCGCGGCCTCGTCGACGAGGGAGGCGTCCTTCACCTCGGTACGCAGGCGGGTGATGCAGCCTTCGACCTCTTCGATGTTGTCGATGCCGCCCAGACCGGCGACGATCTTCTCAGCCTTGCTGGCCATCTGATTTCTCCCTCTGTCTCGGCCCGTCGGCTGCTCTGCCGGGTGCCGTCCTGCGCTGTGCGGGGTGCCCCGGCCGCCGGCCGGGGTCGTCGCTGTCGGTGCTGACGCGGGTTCAGCTGCCGTCGCGCTGCGCCGCAGCGCGACCAGCATCACCCGAGTTGGACCGATCTGCCACGTTAGTCCACTTTTGGCCCATTCCGGCGCGCACGGTCTGGATCTTCGTCCGAGGATGACGATCAGCGGGGCTTCTGCCCCGGTGCGCGCGGCCTGCCTCCCAAAGTGGTCTACACCAATATATGTGTACTCCGATGAACGCAGGAAGCGCCCCGGGTGTTCCTGAGCCCCGTCCGAGGGTCCCCCAGGGGGCCAGCGCTCGGCAACTGCTCTCGGAGGGCGAAGGATGAGTTCGGCAGGCGCCACAGCCCCGCGGACCACGTGGTGGCACACCTTCTACGGCGGACTCCAGAAGATGGGCCGCTCGCTGCAGCTGCCGGTCGCCGTGCTGCCGGCGGCGGGCATCCTCAACCGGCTCGGACAGCCCGACGTGTTCGGGAAGGACGGCCTCGGCTGGGACGACGTCGCCAAGGTGTTCGCGGCGGCCGGCGGCGCCCTGCTGGACTCCTCGCTGGGCCTGCCGCTGCTGTTCTGCATCGGGGTCGCGATCGGCATGGCCAAGAAGGCGGACGGCTCCACGGCGCTGGCGGCCGTGGTGGGCTTCCTGGTCTTCTACGCCGTGCTGCACGCCTTCCCGGAGGACTGCAAGCTGCCGACCGTCCTGGTCGGCAACCAGTGCGTGGACTTCACCTCGGCCAAGTCGGCCGCCGCGACCTACCAGAACCCGGGCGTCCTGGGCGGCATCCTGATCGGCCTGCTGTCGGCGTGGCTCTGGGTGCGCTACCACCGCACCCGGCTGGTCGACTGGCTCGGCTTCTTCAACGGCCGCCGGCTCGTCCCGATGATCACCGCCGTGGTCGGCATGCTGCTGGCGGTGCTGGCGGTCTGGGCCTGGCCGCCGATCGGCCGCGCCTTCAACGACGTGAGCCAGTGGCTGGCCGACCTGGACGCGGGCGGCGCCGGCATCTTCGGCGTGGCCAACCGCGTACTGCTGCTGATCGGCATGCACCAGTTGCTGAACACCTTCGTCTGGTTCCAGTTCGGCGACTTCACCAAGCCCGACGGCATGGTCGTGCACGGCGACATCCCGCGCTTCCTGGCCGGTGACCCGACGGCGGGCCAGTTCACCTCCGGTTTCTTCCCGATCATGATGTTCGCCCTGCCGGCGGCGGCGCTGGCGATGGCGCACGCGGCCAAGCCGCACCGCCGCAAGGAGATCTACGGGCTGATGCTCTCGGTCGGCCTGACGTCCTTCGTGACCGGCGTCACCGAACCGATCGAGTACTCCTTCGCCTATGTCGCGCCCGCGCTGTACGCGGTGCACGCGCTGCTGACCGGCGCCTCGATGGCGATCACCTGGGCGCTCGGGGTGCACGACGGGTTCAGCTTCTCGGCCGGCCTGATCGACTACGCGATCAACTGGAGCCTGGCCACCAAGCCCTGGCTGATCATCCCGATCGGGCTCTGCTTCGCCGTCGTGTACTACGCGCTCTTCCGGTTCATCATCGTGAAATTCAACATGAAAACACCCGGACGCGAGGACGACGACGAGGTCGAGGACGTGACCAAGGCATAAACCGAGCGTCACCGGACGCCCGCCGGAATAGGCCCTCGGACCCTTGGTCCGGGGGCCTTCGGCATATTGGTAAAAGGACGATGGTCCCGGCCGGAAAACCATTCCCGGACCGGTCCGGGAAATTCGGTGACCGGTCCCGCCGCCGCCTGGGCGCCGGGACGGCGCCCGGCGCCCGGCGGCCCGGGGCCCGGCCGGGACAGGGC